>DDMA01000003.1 GCA_002340425.1 Patescibacteria group bacterium UBA2558
AAGTTTCTAAAGCATTAATAGAAAATAATTGGGATGAAATCCAAGCAGAAATAGCAGATGTCATTATTTTCTCTTGTAAAATGGCGAATATTGCAGAAAAGTTTCATAATGTGGATAAATTATCAGATGTTATCTCGAGAAAGATAGATTATTGCGAAACAAGAAAATACGATTCAAGCATTAAGAAATTTGATAAGCCTAGAAATAACGAATTTAAATAATCATTTTAATTTTTTTCCCGATTTTTTAAAAAACCGCCATATGTGTGTGCACCATTACCTAACTTTCTTGACAAATAGAAAATATTAATTTATAGCATACAAGAGCGAAAGCAAATGCCTGATGAGCTCTTTTAAAAAATGATTTTGAGGAGGCTCGAACTCAAAATACTGTATTTTTCCAAAGAGTGTAAAGTTCTATGAATAAAGTGGAGAAAGATATGTCTGAAACGCAAAACAATGATGAGGATCTACAGATCCTTGAAGAAGGAACTGACTGTGGAACAAGAACCGGCAACGTCGGAAAAGATGGTTGTGGGTACTAGGGAGAAGTAAAACTTCTCCATATTTTTCAAAGGTGATATCATGATTACATGGTCAATGTTTAATCTATTTATAGATGATTCTGATCATTTAATTATAAGAAACACTCTTACGACTACCACGGTAAGAATAACTAAAAAAACAAANNGATAATTTAAAAGATTCAACAAACCAAGAAAATACAATTAAAATACTTCTAGATAAAAAAATCTTGGTTGATTCATTAAAAAACGAAAAAAAAGAATACAAAGAATTATTTCTAAAATACCGCCAAGAAGATAAGGTTCTTGCTCTATACATTACTACGACTCTAGATTGCCAATTGGACTGCCCTTATTGTTTCGAAGGAAACAATAAAACAAAGGAATATATGACAAAAGAAGACGCAGATAAAATAAAGACTTGGACTACTCATTATTTAAATAAAAATTTTTGCGATAAAATAAGAGTAATTTTTTACGGAGGAGAACCACTTCTCAATAAAAAATTAATCAGATATATACTTCCTAAACTTAAAAATATTGCTGATGAAAAAAAATTATCTTTCGAGACGGGCATTCTAACCAACGGAGAATTTTTTGATCTCGAGATCGGAAAATTTCTAAAAAAATACAATCTTAATAAGATTCAAATTACTCTTGATGGTCCAGAAAATTGTCACAATGCAAGAAGACATAGAAAAAAAAGCAAAAAGGGCACTTTTCAAAAAATAATAAATAATATATTCTGTTTGATAGAAAACGATATCATAGAAAAAATAGATATTAGAATTAATTTTGATAAACAGAATATAAGCTTTATTCCAGAACTTTTTGACCTTTTTGTAGATAATAAAATAGAAAAGAGAATTAGTTTATCTTTTGGAATAATAACGCCCACAATTTATATAAATACTAAAAATTACTTTGAAGAAAATACTCTTGGACAAACAATTAATGCAGAAAAATACTTATGGCTTTGTTCTGAAGCCAAAAAAAGAGGATTTTCTATCCCAAAAGAATTTTTATCTGGTCCATGGTGCGCAACAAGAAAGATACATTCAGCAGTTATACTTCCTAGAGGAAACATAGTAAAATGTATAAGCTTGGTAGGAAGGAATGATTTTATTTTTGGAAATATTAATAATTGCGACAACCTAGAAGATGAGCAGTTTACTAATTTCGAATATATAAGTAATTGTCTTGAACAAAACTGCCCACTTGTCCCTATTTGTGGTGGAGGATGTAGATTTGAGGCCTATTTATCTAAAGGAGATTTTTCAAAACCTCATTGCCAAAGAAAAATGGTAGAAACCATAAACAAGGGCCTGGTACTCCTTAATTATAAATAGTCAAAAAGACTATTTTTTTATATTTTATTTTATGTTATGTTTAACCAATGAAATACACACAAGACATACCATGGTATAAAAATGATTATTTAGTCTATCCTTTTAATAAAGAAGAATCTCTCCATTATATTTTTAATTTTCAAAAGAATTCTTTGGCAGAAAAAAACATTAAAGAAATTGTTAAACTAAAAGAAGAACATCATTTAAAAATACTTTCCTTTTTAGAACTAGATAATAACAGAAAGATTGACTATTACATATATTCATCAATACAAGAAAAAAATTTATTAATGGGAGACGATAGTCCAGGTAATGCAATCTGGGAAGAATTAGAAAATAATAATCCTAAGAAATTCGAAATTCATGTTGTCTACAATGAAAGGTGTAGATTTATAGGAGAACACGAAGACACTCACTTACTATCATTGCCTTGGGGGTTATCTATTTATTTGTTTTGCGAAGGATTAGCTCAATATATGGAAAACACTTTTTTAAATAGAAATTTACATTTGGTTACTAAAGAATTAATGGAAAAGGGGAAAACATATTCAATAGATTTTCTCTGCAAGAATAATAATTGGGAACATGTAGAGCCAACAATTATTTATCCTCAGGTTGGATCTTTTATTAAGTATCTTATTGAGTATTATGATAAAGAAAATTTTAAGAGAGTATATCAAAATACTTCAAGAGAAAAAGAGATTACTGAAAACTTGTTAGAGATAGAAAAAATTTATCAGAAAAACATTAATCAATTAGAAAAAGAGTGGCTTCTTTTTCTTAAAAAGAATAATACAATAACGTAAGACTGAATAGTAAGAATAATTAAATCTAAATTATTAATAAAGAAATATGAATAAAAATTTAATAATAATTACATTAATAGTCGTTTTGCTTTGTGGTATTTTTATACTATCATCTCAAGAATCAAAACAAGCAGATAATGAAATCAATGAACAAAAAAATCAATACCATATTAAAGGAACAATTTATAATATTGATAATGGAAGAATATTAGTCGGAGAGGAATTAGCTTCCGAAGGATATACTGGCAATTTTGAAGATATAGAAGGGCAAGCTGTATGGTTCTCTATTGGTGACGAAACAGAAATTAAATATAATAATGAGACACAATCTTTTGATAATTTAGAAATAGGAATGCAAGTAGAAGTTTTTACCTCCAATCCAGAACAGGGAAGTGCTGATTCTGTTATTATAGAAAATCATCCAGAAAAGAAATGCTATATCGGAGGCTGTAGTGGAGAAATTTGTAGCGATCAAACTGATATAGTAAGCACCTGCGAAATTCTTCCTGGAATGGAGTGCCTGAAAAAAGGGACATCCTGTAAACCAATAAATAATGAGTGTACATGGGTGTTATCACAAAATGCGGCTCAGTGCTTTATTCAAGTAGAAAATAAGTACGGAGAAGAGGTTAGAAATAGTAGAATAGGATATCTTTTTGATAAGGCAAGACAATTAATTAAATAAAAAAGAAGCTCATCATCACTTAATAGATTCCATAATTTGAGGAACTAAATCCTTCTTTCTAGACATCATTCCTTTGATATAGACAGAATTATCTTTTATTTCTTCATTAAAAGAAATTGATTCACAGCCATTGCTCAACAATAATTGAGAACCTTCATTAATAATATCAGTAACCATTAAGATAACAAAAAGAAAATTTTCTTTTTCCTTTATTTTGTTTAATTCTTCAATTAATTCATTTTTTCTTTCATTTGCTTCTGATAAATCAACCACTTCTATCTGACCAATTCCAAAACTATTATTACCAACTTCAAAACTCTTAAAATCAGCTTTGATTATTTGCTCTGCCGTCATTTCCTTAAGAGATGACTTCTTCTTTTTAAGCTCTATACCAAACCTTTGAACATCTTCTATCTCTGCAATTTTAGATAATTCTTCAGCTATCTTGACATCAATTGATGTAGTTGTGCTTGATTTAAAAATAACTGTATCTGAAAGAATGGCAGAAAGCAAAATACCAGCAATCGGTCTTGTTATTTTAAATGTAGTGCTATTAAATAGCTTCTTAGCAATAATTGTAGCTGTTGATCCATATGGTCTTATCTCAAACCTTATTGGATTAGATGAAGAAAACCCTATCTTGTGATGGTCAATAACCTCTACAACGTTAGCATCTTCAAGGTTAATAAACCCTTGACTATTTTCATTATAATCAACAAGAATAACCTTTTTATCTTTGATTGAACACATATTAACCGGCTCTTCAACACCAAAATATTCTAAAACATATTTTGTCTCTGGATTCAACTCTCCACAAATAGTTGGAACAGCAATTATTCCTTTGTGTTTTAAGTATTCAGAATAGGCAATAGCCGAACAAACTGCATCTGTATCAGGAGATTTGTGCCCAACGATATAAATTGTTTCTTTTTGATTCATATTTTTAAAATTATTATTACTAGTAATAAGCATACAATGAAATACACCTGAAAGCAAGGTTAGCCAAGTGTTGACAAATAAATACTTTTGTAGTATAGTTAAACAAACCAAGCGAGAGGTTGTGTTATGTCAGAATCAAAATTAGCTTTGTCCATTAAAGAAATGGAAGAGATTGAAAAGATATTGAAAATTACTGACCCGGAAAGTGAAATCATAATTGATTTCATTGAGGCCAGGGCAAATCAACTAAAAAAGTTGGTGGAAGAGTACAGGGAACTAAAAGGTTTCCCGGAAAAAATACGTTCTCTTGGCCGAAAAAGAGTGATGTTAGAAATTCAATACATCAACGATGCATTGAATGCTCTTCAAGAAAACACTCCCTGCCAAGTAAGATCGGTACTAGGCATCAAAATCGAAAAAGATGATCCTAATGCTAACATCATAGATGCCGACGAAGAGCAGAGAAGGAAACTTAATTTTCCAAAAAACGATGCACCTATTGATGAAATCATAGAGTGTGAATAGTCCAGCAAGACTCTAAACTGCTTTTTTTATTTGACAAGAAGTATTAGGGAAATTATAATAATACTAATAATTATAATAAATAAAAAAAATATGCCTAAAAAAGCTACACCTAAAAAAAGTTCTCTTGGAACAGCAGTAGGAATAGGAGTTGGAATCGCAGCTGCAACAGCGGCAGCATATCTTCTCTTCGGTCCTGAAGGTAAAAAGAATCGCAAAGCCATATCAAGCTTGTCTGTCAAAATAAAGGGGGACATAATAGAAAAATTTGAAAAAGTAAAAGAAATAACGGAACCAATATATTATGAGATTGTTGATGAAATCTCTAAAAAATATAGTAAGCTAAAAGATGTTGATAAAGATGAACTTGAAGCAGTAATAAGTGACTTGAAAAGTGATTGGAAAAAAATAGCTAAAGACACTAAAACCACTAAAAATAAAAAGTAGAGCTAATAACTCTCTTTTTTTATAAATAAAAAAGAGGAGTGTTATTCTTCAGAAATCCCATAGATTTCATCGTACTCCTCTTGAGTAAATTTCCTTTTCACATTATTGTTGTTATAATGTTTTTTTTCTGAAGGAACTACCCCTTTTTTGAAAAGATTTTTCCTTTCGCCTTTGCTGGGATGACGTTTTGTTAACGGCATAGATAATACATATTAAATTATTTTACTCTTGTCAACCCTTTTTCTAAATGATAGAATAAACGTATATGGACAAAACAACAAAAACAGTAAGAACTTTTTATTTATATGTCGTATCATTATTAAGTTTAATATTTCTAGCAGTAGGAATAGGCAACTTGGCTAATACAACATTAAAAGCAACTATATTTAAAGAAGCAGAAAAAAGAGATTATAATGTCTGCTATAATTATCCTTACTATATCTCTTCAGTTGACTTAAAAAACTTAGAAGGATTAACTGTTGATCAAAATGAAAAAATAGAATCAATGATTAGAGATTATGAAGCATGGCAAGAAACAAACACTGGTGAATCATGCTATAGATCAGAAAGAGAAAATAGAATAGTTAATTCATTAACAATGATTTTAATAGCTCTTCCTCTATACATCTTCCACTGGGCAATTATTAAAAAAGAAAAAAAAGAAAATGAAGACTAATATTGCAATAATCCTTGCCTCTAAAGATTTTAGAGATGAGGAATATTTTATAACAAAAGAAGTATTAGAAAAACAGGGAAATAAAATTAAGTCAGTATCCAATGAAAAAAGGGCAATTGGTAGGTTTGGTGGTGAAGTTCTTGCTGATATATTAATTGAAGAATTAAACATAGATAATTTTGATGCTGTTGTTTTTGTTGGTGGATCAGGAGCAATAGAACTATTAGATAATGATATTTCATATAATATTTGTCGAAAATGTATCGAAAAAAATAAAATACTAGCCGCAATATGTATTTCTCCTGTTATTCTTGCTAAATCGGGTGTTTTAAGAGATAAAAAAGCCACTGTCTGGTCTTCTAATATGGATAAGTCAGCAATCTCTATAATCAAAGAAAATGGAGCTATTTACTCCTCTGATCCAGTAGTTATTGATGGAAACATAGTCACAGCAAATGGTCCCGATGCCTCTGAAGAGTTTGCATTAAGCATTGACAAAATCTTAAAAACAAGTAACATTTAAGTACAATTTATATTCCACAGAAAGCAGGCACAAAATAAGACCTGCCGAGGAAAACGTGATGTTTTTTAGGTCGTCTGTGGAATCACAGATTTTTTAATTAATAATTATGGCTTTAACAAAAAAACAAAAAGAAAATATTGTTTCTAATTTAGAACAAAGTATAGAAAAACAAAAATCAATTGTTTTTGTTGGCTTTGATGGAGTTAATGTTAAGGAAATAACTCAATTTAGAGAAACATTAAAAGACGGAGGCAGTGAAATGAAAGTTGCCAAAAAGAATTTAATGAGAATCGCTCTAAAAAACAAAGATATTGATTTTGAGCCACAAAAATTAGAAGGGGAAGTAGCAATGGTATTTGGTTATAAAGATGAAATTGCTCCAAGTAAACTTTCCTATGATTTTTCTAAAAAAAATGAAAAGATTAAAATTTTAGGAGGATTTTTAGAGAACAAGTTTTACGAGGCAAGCGATATAATTAAACTAGCCCAATTACCAAACAAGGAACAATTACTGGGAATGCTTGTTGGAACACTTAATACACCAATAACAAACTTAGTAGGAGTTCTTTCAGGAAATACTAGAAAACTAGTTTACGCACTTTCCCAGATTAGAGATAAAAAAGCATAATACTACATTAATGTATATTTAGCTAATAAAACAAAGTTTCATTAGCTAGTATAATTAATGTTAATAAAAAAATGTCAGAAGAAAAAGAAATTATAGAAGTTCCTGAAAAGTTCAAAAAACTTGTTGAGGAAATTGAAAAAATGTCAGTATTAGATCTATCTGAATTAGTTAAAGTTCTGGAAGATCGGTTTGGTGTTTCAGCAACACCTCAAATGGTTGCAGGAGTAGCTCCAGTAGCAAGTGGTGATACAATTCCAGCTGAGGAAGAAAAATCATCATTTGATATTGTTTTAACTAGCGCAGGAGAAAAGAAAATTGAAGTTATTAAGGTTGTTAGAGACCTAACTCAAAAAGGACTAAAAGAGGCTAAGGACTTAGTTGATGAAGTCGCAAAAGGACCTCAAACAATTAAAGAAGGCGTTGAAAAGAAAGAAGCAGAAGAAATCAAACAGAAATTCATTGATGCTGGTGCAACAGTAGAATTAAAATAATATTTTATTGTACTAACTAAAAAACTCCGCTATATGCGGAGTTTTTTTAATGTGTAATTTATTCACCACAAACAGATGATGGTATTCCTCCTGTAGCCCTACAAAATACTGCCCTAAGAGCTTCTTTTTCTCCTTCTTCACCAAGTGATTGTCCTGCTCCAGTTCTGTAATATTTACATCCTACAATAATAGTAGGAACTGCTCCTTGGCTATAATTTAACAACACGTCTACATCTGTTGTGCCATCGTATCTTTTTCGATAATCAATTGCATCTCCAAACTCCGCAACTACTTCTTCAATTATAGGTTTTTCCCATTCACAATATGGACAGGAATCAGATCCAAAGAAATAAACTATTGGTTTATTATTTTCCATACATACATCTAATTCTGTAATTTCCTGAAACCATCCCTCAACTTCCGTTGATTCCTTTTCTAACATTTCAGGAAGAGATTGAGCTTCGTTAGAAAGAGTTTCGGACATATCCAATGGCCCATCAACAAAGAGATATCTACCGTCTTGAGTAACAAATGACTTAAATGTATCTCCTTGAATATCAAGTTCAACTTCATACATTCCATCAATAATCTCTGATTTCTTAATACCTCCTAAGGTAGCAGTTCCCTGACCAGCTAATAATTCTTGGTTGATGTATCCTATTGTGTCTTCTCCAATTTTTTGAGGAGATCCAAAAGATGGTTTAATTAAAATAACGACCAAAATAACTACCAATATTGATAAAACAATTGTAGAAATTTTCCATTTTTTTATTTGATTTTCCATTTTTTTATTCTTATTATAATAATACAAAAAATATATCAATTTATTTCAAAAAAAGCAAATAAAAGCCCCGGTTTCCCGGGGCATTAAAGATGTTAAGAATTACTCTTCCTCATCTTCATCATCTTCTTCTTCATCATCATCTTCTTCGTATTCTTCATCTTCATCTTCTTCTTCGTCTTCGTCTTCGTCAAACTCACTTGTCATTTCTTCGTCTTCTGATGGCTCACAAAATTCTTCGTCGTCCATTAATAATGAAACTTCTTCTTCTAATATATTTTCTTCATCAAAAATCATAATTTTGTTTTTTTATTAATATTAATGATAACAGCCGACCTTTTTATAAGATGTTATCATTATAGTAATAGAATTATTATTGTCAAGAGCAAATTGTGGACATTTTTTGAAAATAGAATATAATTAGATTATGAACATCATTTTGAGTTATTTCTATTGGCAACTAATAGAAACTCCTAAAAAGCTAATACTAATAATTAAGGACTTTATTGTTTTTGGTTTCGACCTTTTCTCAGTAAAAGAAACAATCGGGAACCTATTTTCTCCGTGGAAAAGATATGTTTGGGATTACGGAAGAAGCTTTGACTTTGCAAAATACCTTGATGTTTTTATATCTAATCTAATTGCACGAATTATTGGTTTTATAATGAGAATATTTCTATTATTCTTTTTTATTATATATGAAGTGTTAGTTTTAATAATCGGCCCAATAGTACTTCTTTTCTTCTTGCTTTATCCATTTATCGCTTTGTGGATGATATTAATTAATATTATATGAGTGACATCAAGCAAACAGATATATACAGAGCAGTTAAATTAGAAAAGTTTTTCTTATCATTAAGTTTTTTAAGAAATACTTCTATTGTCGCTATTGTTGTATTTGTTTTCTTATTTTTCAAAGACAAAAATGAAATATATCTTAATTTAGCAATAATTCTCTTTGCCTTTATCTTAATAGCAAACAATTTACAATCTTTCTTTAATAACTTTCTTAAAAAGGTAAGAAATAAAAAAGAACTAAAAGATGCGATAGAAGACGAAGAAGATCTAGTAAATTATCTTAATTTTAATTCAGTTAAATATATTGTTAATTCTAAGGCGCTTGATTCAACATCGCTACTTAAATCATTTCTAAAACCAAAAAACCAAAAAATTAGGTTTATAATGTCAAGATTGATGATTGATTTAGAAGAACTAAAAAAACAACTAGACCTAACAGAGTACAAGGTAAAAGACGATTCTATTGAAATTATTAAAGAAGCAGGAAAAATAGCGGTTAGAAGAAATAGCCAGATAATAAAAGAAGGGGACATTATAGTAGCACTAGCTAAAATTGAACCGCACTTGAAAAATATAATCATTAATTCTGATATTGAAGAAGATGATTTTGAAAAAGTAAATGCGTGGCAAGAAAGAATATCTAATAGATTAAAAAAGATGAAAGAATGGTGGAGCTATGAAAATCTTTTGAAAATTGAATCTTTAGGTAAAGATTGGACAGCAGGATACACTCCAACATTAGATAACTTTTCCATTAATTGGACTTCTATCGTCAAAAGAAGGGGATTTGAAGATATTGTAGGGCATACTGACAAAATTTCTCAATTAGAAAGAATTCTTTCTAGAAAAAATGCAGGTAATGCTTTAATAATTGGAGAACCGGGCGTTGGTAAAAAAAATATCATCCATGGATTGATTAGAAAAAGCATAATTAATCAATCAACGAAAGAAATAAATGGTAATCGCTTTGTCGAGTTAGATATTATTTCATTGTCTGCAAGTATTACTTCTTTTGAACAAATGGAAAAAATTCTAGATCAATGCTTTAGGGAGGTAATCAATGCGAGAAATGTTATTTTAATCATTAATGATTTTCATGATTTTTTGGGTGGGAAACAAAAAGCTGGAATAATTGATATTTCTGGGTTGATAGGGAACTATCTTAATTCTCCATATTTCAAAATAATATGTCTAACCTCATATAATGGATTGCATAATTATATAGAAAAGAAACCATCAATACTAGCAGAATTTCAAAAAATAGAAGTAGAGGAAATGAGCAAAGACGATACAATTGAAATTCTTGAAAATAAGGTTTTCAGCGTTGAGGCAGAAAATAAAAAGTTTATTCCTTTTAACTCTTTAAAAGAAATTGTTAATGTTTGTGAAAAATATATTTTTGATTTTCCTTTCCCTCAAAAAGCAATAAATATATTGGAAGAAACAGCGTTACTTAAGGATAGTAAAGTTGTTACACCAGAAGATATCCATACTCTTGTTTCAGAAAAAACACAAATACCAATTGGAAAAATAAGAAGCCAAGAAAAAGAAATTCTTTTAGATTTGGAAGCAATCTTACAAAAAAGAGTTGTTGGACAAGAAGAAGCCATCAAAGAAATCTCATCAGCTCTAAGAAGAGCAAGAACAGGTGTCCAAACAAGAAAAGGGCCAATGGGAAGCTTTTTATTTCTAGGACCTACTGGAGTTGGAAAAACTGAAACCGCAAAGGCACTTGCAGAAACATACTTCAAATCAGAGGAAAATATTATTCGTTTAGATATGTCAGAGTTTCAAAGGATAGAAGATATTGAAAGAATCTTGGGATCTGAAAAACAAGAGGGAATACTTACAACTCAAGTAAAAGAAAATCCTTTTTCTTTAGTACTATTAGATGAAATAGAAAAAGGACATCCTAATATACTAAATCTTTTCTTACAAGTTTTAGACGAGGGATATTTGAATGATTATACTGGAAGAAAAATTAGCTTTACTAATTCAATCATTATTGCTACATCAAATGCAGGATATAAAACTATATTAAAAGCATTGGAAGAAGAAAAGGAAATGCCAGAAATTAAAAAAGAATTATTAGCCGATATTTTTGAAAAAGGATTGTTTAGGCCAGAGTTTATAAACAGGTTTGATGGTGTTATTATTTTTAAATCCTTAAGTAAAGAAGATCTAAATAAAATAGCAGAACTACAATTAGAAAAATTAAACAAGAACTTAAGCTCAAGAAGAATAAAATTAATTATTACAGAAGAACTAAAATCTAAAATTGTTGAATTAAGTTACAATCCTACTTTTGGTGCAAGAGAAATGAAAAGGATCATTCAAGACAAGATAGAAAATAATTTAGCTAGAGAATTACTAAAAAATTCAATACCTAATGGAAGCTCATTAATGATAGACCCTAAAACTTTCAAAATACTTATCGTTGAATAAAGCTCCTGTGGAAAACTCTCAAAGCCCTTGTTTTACAAGGGTTTTTTAGTGGTTGACAAGTAATTTTAGGTGGTGTAAAATGGTCGTACAGTGTTAATAAGTGGGAAAAAGTGTGGATAACTAAAATGAACTGTGGATAACTAAAATGATAATCGGACAATACAATTACAATTTAGACCCCAAAAAGAGGCTAACAATTCCTCCTAAGTTTAGAAGTGTTCTATCAAAAGGCGCCATCCTCACTAGAGGAATTGATGGGTGTCTTTTTTTATATCCCCAAAAACAATGGAATGAATTAGCAGAGAAATTAAGTAAACTTCCTTTATCACAAGTAAATGCCAGAAGTTTCGCAAGGGTAATGATTGCCGGAGCAATGGATGTAAAATTAGACAGTTTGGGTAGAATTTTAATACCTGATTATTTGAAAGATTATGCCAAATTAGACAAAAAGGTAGTTATTGCTGGTTTATATGACAGAATTGAAATCTGGAACGAAGAAAATTGGCAAAAATATGGAGCAACAACAGGAACACAAGTTGAAAACATTGCAGAAGGATTAAAAGAATTAGGTATATAAAATGCACATACCAGTTTTATTAAACGAAATAATAGAACAGATTGAGTCCAATAAAAACTATGTTGACTGCACACTAGGTTTTGGAGGACATAGCAAAGAAATATTAAAGAAAAATGGACCCAATGGAAAAGTTTTAGGAATAGAGATAGACAAAGAGATATTTGAAAAAACAATAAAAGATGAACGACTAATAGCTGTTAATGATTCATATATCAATCTTGAAAAAATTGTTAAAAAACATAACTTCAAAGATATATCAGGAATACTATTGGATGCTGGTATGTCATCGTATCATATTGATTTGAGTGGAAGAGGATTCAGTTTTAACAAAGACGAACCACTATTGATGAATTACGGTAGTGGAATATCAGCCGAAGAAATAATCAATGAATATAGCGAAGACGAAATAGAAAGAATATTAAGAGAATATGGAGAAGAAAAGTTTAGTAGAAAGATTGCGAAAAAAATTGTTGAAGAAAGAAAAAGAAAAAGAATAAAAAGTACATTACAATTAGTTGAAATAGTTAGAAAAATTGTTCCAAGATCTAAAATCAACCCAGCAACAAGAACATTTCAAGCTATAAGAATAGAAGCAAACAAAGAATTAGAAAACTTAGAAAGTGTCCTTCCGCAAGCATTAAAATTATTAAATAGAGGTGGAAAATTATTCATAATATCATTTCATTCACTTGAAGATAGAATAGTTAAAAATTTTATAAAAAATAATCAACTAGAATTAAATAAACCAATTATTCCTAGTGAGCAAGAAATAAAATCAAATCCAAGAAGTAGGTCAGCAAAATTAAGAATAATATTAAAAAAATAAATATGACAAAAAGAAGCAAAAGAAAAAAGAATTTAGTCTTAGCATCTATATTATTTAGCTTGTCCTTGTTAACATTTTTTTACCTTTTTCAAGTAATTAAAATGTCTGAAACCGCTTATCAAATTGGACAAAATATTACAAAAATAGAAAATCTTAAAAAAGAAAATGCTAATCTAAAATTATCAATTTCCCAACAAAAAAACTTGAAAGATGTGGAAGAAAAAATTATTGAAGAGGGCTTTTTGAAAATAAGTGAAAACACAAGGAATTATATTATTATCCCAGAAATGTCTTTAGCTAAAAAATAGTTTAATGAAAGTAAAAGATTTAAGATTAAATCTTATCATTGCTTTTGTTTTTATTGCGGGCGGTCTATTTATATATCGCCTTTTTGTTCTTCAAATAGAACAAGGTGATTATTATAAAGCAATGGCTCAAGGGCAACAGGTTCAATTGTCAGAAATGGAAGGAGAAAGGGGATATGTTTATTTCAGTAATGGTGAAATTCTAGCAATGAATAAAGAGGAACCATATCTTTTTATTTCTCCAGCAGAAATTGAAAATAAAGAAGAAGCTATAGAGGCAATATTAAAAATAATAGATGTAGAAGAATCATTTTTAATTTCATTGTTAGAAGATGAAGATAGTTTTTATAAAGTTGTAAAAAAAGAAATTGGCAAAGAAAAAGCAGATGAAATTAAGGCACTAAAGTTAAAGGGCTTATACATCGGCAATGATATAAAAAGGTATTATCCTGCAGGAAAAACTGGCTCTCAAATTATTGGTTTTGTTAATCGAGATAAAAAAGGTCAATATGGAATAGAGGGATACTACGATGAAATAATAAAAGGAGTATCTTCAATAGAAAAAAGCGAAAGAAATCCATATAGTTTTTCTTTTAGAGGAATTAGCGAAGATGATCTTAATGGAGATAATCTAACTCTAACTATTGATTACAATATTCAATTTATGGCCGAAAAATTACTAGAAGAGGGGATAGAAGAATATGATGCTGAAGGGGGGAATATAATTGTTATGAATCCTAATACAGGTGCTGTTATTGCAATGGCTCAAAGTCCAAATTTTGATCCTAATAATTATGGAAGTAGCAATAGTGAGCACTTCAAAAACACATCTATTCAAGAAATATTTGAACCAGGATCAATCTTTAAACCAATCACAATGGCAATGGCAATTAATGATGGTGTTGTTACAGCAGAAACAAAGTATAACGATGATTTGGGATATGTTCAATATGGTAATGAGAGAGTTTCAAATTATTCAAATAAATCTTGGGGCGAAGTAGATATGACTACCGTTTTAAAAAGATCAATAAATACAGGAGCTATTTTTGTAGAAAAAAAATTAGGTCACCAGTCATTTTATAACTATCTAGAAAAGTTTGGATATTTTGAAAAATCTGGAATTGATTTATTTGGTGAAGTTATTTCTTCAAATAATGAGATTAAAAGTGCCTTAAAAAATAATACAGAAATCAGTTTTGGAACTGCTTCTTTTGGACAAGGAATAGCAATGACACCTCTTCAAATGATTAATTCATTTTCGGCTATTATTAATGGCGGCACATTGTATAGACCATATGTGGTTCAAAAAATCAACAATCAAACAATTAAGCCAGAAATAATAAGAAAAAATATTATATCTCAAGAAACAAGCACAGAACTTAAAAAAATGCTAATTGAAGTTGTTGAAGATGGTTTTGGACACTTAGCAAAAATAGAGGGATATTGGATCGGGGGGAAAACAGGAACATCACAAATTCCATATACATCATTAGGAATAAACAAAGCTGGTTATTCCGATAACACATGGCAAACTTTTATGGGGTTTGCCCCTGCTCTAAATCCTCAATTTATTATTCTTGTTAAGCTAGATAACCCTAAAAAAGTTAAAACCTCGGAGTACTCAGCCGTTCCAATTTTCAACAAGTTAGCAAGCTATATTCTTAATTATTGGCAAGTCCCTTATGATTATATAGAAGATTTAGACAAAAAATAATTAATATGCTATTTTATATGATTGTATGGTCCCATCGTCTAGGGGTTAAGGACACTAGATTCTCAATCTAGTAACACCGGTTCGAATCCGGTTGGGATCACATGGAATTAATAGGTTATATTTTTATTTTTTTATTATCCTGTGTCGCTTTTTACTTCTCAGGAGAAATAATTGTTAAAAGCTTTAACAGAATTGCTAAGTTTTTGGGATGGAAAGAATTTGTTGTTTCCTTTCTCTTAATGGCTTTTATTGGCTCACTGCCTAATCTTTTTGTAGGAATATCTTCAGCTTTGCACGCTATCCCAGAATTATCTTTTGGCGAGATAATTGGAGGAAATTTAATAAATGTAACTCTTGCAATTGCTTTAGCGTCCCTATTCTCTAAAAATGGTATACCAGCAAAAAGTAGAACCATTAATACATCTTTAATATTTACATCAATTGCTGCGATTTTGCCCATTCTTCTTATATGGGACAATGTTCTTTCAAGAATAGATGGAATAATTCTTGTTTCATTTTTCTTCTTCTATATCTTTTGGCTTTTCTCTAAAAAGGATAGATTCACTAAAGTTTGTGAAGATGAGCAACCAATACAAAAAAGCTTTCTAAGGTCATTTAAAAGTGTAATAAAGGTTGTTTTTTGTTTAGTTGTTTTCGCTCTTGCTTCTGATATGATAGTCCGATCAGCATCATTTTTTGCAGAGTCATTTGATCTTCCAATTATAACTATTGGATTATTTATCGTCGCTTTAGGAAACTGCGCTCCTGAAACATTCTTTGCTATTAGCACCGCAAAAAAAGGTATGGGATGGATGATACTAGGAGCAATAATGGGGTCAGTTGTTTCTCAATCTACACTAGTAATTGGTATTGTATCCATTCTTCATCCAATAATTATCACCAACCTTTCTCCTTTCTTAATTGCAAGAACATTCTTGTTTATAGCAATATTTTTCTTCTTTGTTTTTACTAGAACAGGCCACCACATTACTAAAAAAGAATCCGTATTTCTATTATTTATTTATATATTCTTCATAATATTTGAATTGCTATTTAATTAAAAATGAATAAAATTACTCAGAAAAAAATAATAATATTTTTTATTCTTAGTGCACTTTTGTTAGGAATTTTTTATTGTATTTTTGAATTAAGATATTCTCAGAAAATATATCCCAATATATATACTGGAGAATTTCAAATAGGTGGACTTTCTAAAATAGAAGCTAAGAAATTAATTAATCAACAAGTAGATAATGTAAACCAAAAAGGCATTAATTTCGTTTTTAGAGAAAAGGAAATAACTATTTATCCAATTAGGTCTTCTTCTGATGCAGAGATAGTTAAAACTATAATTGATTTTAATGTTAATAAAACAATTGATAATGCTTTTTATATGGGAAAAAATGGAAATATTTTAGAAAAAATTAGTTTTTTGTTTAATAGAAAAAATATTGCCCTAGAAACAATTTTCGAAAAAGAAGAAATAATAGATGATTTAAAAAGAGCTTTTTCTTCTTATAGTCCTCAAAATGCTTATTTTTATTTAGACAATAACCTCTTGAAAATTAAAGGCGAGAAAGATGGATATGCTATTAATTATACTGAAGGAATGGATATATTGGAAAGCAACTTAAGTAATCTTAATTTTTCAGAAATTACTTTAAGTGGCATTCAAGCATTAGCTGAAATAAGAGAAGAAGATTGTCTTTTGATTAAGAACGAGGTTGAAGATATTCTTAATTTAACTCCTATTATTTTAAAATATGATAAAAAAAGTTGGGCTATTAATAACGATGATATGATAGAAATTATTGAACTATCAAAAAATAATGATGAATTATTAATTAACATAAATGAGGAAAAAGCGAGAATATATATTAAAGAAAATATAGCTAGCCAGATAGATCAAAGTCCTCGTTTACCCAAATTTAATTTAAGTAATGGAACTGTAGAAAATTTCGAACCAGGAAGAGAGGGAAGAAAATTGGATATAGAAAAAACTGTTAATATTTTAAGTAAATTAATTGATGAACCATTTAAATACATTGATTTACCGGTAGAAAAAATCGTATTAGATTCTTCTTATTCAAATGAACTTGAAATAAAAGAAATTATTGGAAAATATAATCTAAGTTTTGGTTCCTCAACTGTTAGTCGTATCGCTAACATTCAAAATGGAGCTAATTCCCTTAATGGAATATTGTTAAAACCAGGAGAAGAATTTTCAACTATAAATGCTTTAGGAGAAATAGACGAAAATAATGGATATTTTAAAGAAGCAGTAATAAAAAATGATGCTATCGTTTATGAGTTTGGTGGTGGGCTTTGCCATCTTAGCACTACTTTATTTAGGGCAACTCTAAGTGCCGGTCTACCAATTACTATGAGACAAAACCATTCTTATCATATGCCATACTATGAGCCAGCAGGAATGGATGCCACCATTTATTATCCTCTGCCTGATTTTAGATTTATTAACGACACGGGAAAACATATTTTAATCCAAGCAGAATTAAGAGATGGAGGATTATTAATTGAATTATGGGGAACAAATGATGGAAGAATAATCAATATCTCAGAACCAGTTGTTTATAATATCGTTAAACCAAACCCAACAAAAATAATAAAAACCAATACTTTACCATCACAGAAAATGGAATGCACTCTAATTCCATACGATGGACTTGATGCTTACTTTGACTACGAAATTATTTATCCTAGTGGAGAAGTGAGAAAAAAAAGATTTGAATCTCATTATATTCCCCGACAAGGAATCTGCTTATTAGGTAATTAATATTTGACTTTTATTCTCTAAATTGATATAAGAAACAGGTATTAAATTAATTAAACAATATGTTAGCAGTAATAAAAACAGGAGGAAAACAATACAAAGTTTCTCCAAATGACAAAATAAAAATAGAAAAAATAGACCAAGAAGAGGGTAGTGAAGTTGTATTTGAAGATGTCCTTTTACTTGATAATGAAAAAGAAGTGCTAATTGGAACACCTAGAGTTGAGGGTGCAAAAGTAGTTGCTAAGATAATTAAGCAAGCCAGATATCCAAAAGTAATGACTTACAAGTTTAAACCAAAGAAAAGATATAAACTTAAGCAAGGACATAAGCAATACTATACAGAAATTCAAATAACAGAAATTAAAAATTAAAAACCAATATCTCCCTCAGTAAAATCACGGCCTGTTTCTATATTTCGGAAGCAGGCTCTTTGTTTATCAAAAACAAGTTCTACTCTTCCAATAGGACCATTTCTGTGTTTTGCAATAATAATGTCAGCTATTCCTTTTCTAGGAGTTTCTTCCTGATAAACATCTTCTCTGTAAATAAACAATACTACATCTGCATCTTGTTCAATTGCTCCACTTTCACGCAAATCAGATAATCGTGGTATTTTAGGAGTTCTTTGTTCAACCGCTCTAGACAATTGAGACACTGCTAAAACAGGAACGTTTAACTCTCTTGCAAGGCCCTTTAATTGCCTTGATATTTCAGTAATTTGTTGGACGCTGCTCATTATTTTATTGTTCGGCTCAATTAATTGTAAATAGTCAATAATAATCAATCCAAGACCACGACTTGATTGTAATCTTCTTGCCATTGCTTTCATTTGTAAAACACTACAACTTGAAGCATCATCAATAAATATTGGGGCTTCTGATAATACCCCTAAGGCATGCTGAATACAAACAAAATCATTATCTTCTCCTTCTGAAGAAAGCATTCCTTGTCTAATTTTCCAAGAATCAATATTTGATTCAGAACTAATTAATCGATCAATTAATTGATCTTTTGACATTTCTAAAGAGAAAATGCCAACAGGTAACTTTTCATTAAGAGCCACATTTTTTGCAATATCTAAGGCTAAACTTGATTTACCCATAGATGGTCTCGCCGCTAAAACAATTAGGTCTGATTTTTGTAACCCTGATAAAATAGAATCAAGCCCCTTAAAACCAGTAGCAACACCTCTTGTGGCACCTTTTTGTTTTGACATTCTATCAATTCTTTCAAAGGCCTCTTCGAGATATGGCTTAATTGGTAAAAATGACTGAGTTAAATTCTTTTGAGTAATACTAAATATTTTTTTCTCTGCTAAATCAAGTAAATCATCTGGATCTTCATTTTCTTGATATCCCATTAATTGAATTTCTGAACCCGCTTCAATTAAGTCCCTCAAAACCCTTTTCTTTTTTACAATTCTCGCATACGTCGAAACATGACTTGCCGTGGGAACAGTATTTATTAGTTCAGTTAAATATGCCGTTCCTCCAAGATTATCAAGACGATTTGTTTCTTTTAATTTAGAAGCAACAGAAATTAAATCAACTGGCTCTCCAGAAGCAAAAAGATCTTCAATTGCTTGATAAATATATTGATGATTTCTTTTATAGAAATCTTCAGCACGAATAATATCAGCAATTTTAGTAATAGCTTCTTTTTCAAGCATTAAAGACCCCAGCAAACTTTTTTCTGCCTCAATGTCTTGTGGTGGCACTTTTATGTTTGATATTTCTTCACTCATTAGTTATAATAATAACACAAACATTAATTTTATGAAAGTAGGATTTATATCATTCCACTCCTTTGCTAATCCCGGAGGGGTTAAAAATCATATCTTAGGCCTTTCTAAAGAATTTGAGAAAAAAGGTATTGAAACAAAAATAATTGTCCCCCGAAGAAAAATTTGGGAAAAATATGAGAAAAATATTATTCTTTTGGGGACATCAATTCCACTAAATGTTGCCGGCACTCAAGGCGACCTTGTTTTTAATTTAAATCCATTGGCAATTAAAAAATTATTAGAAAGAGAACAATTTGATGTTTTACACTTTCATAATTTTATCGCACCAAGTGCTATTCAAATACTAGAAAAATCAGATAGTTTAAATATTATAACTTCTCATGCAAATGTAGAAGCAGTACCACTAATTAAAAAAATGATTGGTAGTTTTAATAATTCAATAAATAAAAAAGTTTCTGGAATTATTGGTGTTGCTCCTTTCAATCTTGAATTGTTTGATAAATTTGAAGGGCCAAAAGAAGTAATCCCTAATGGAGTTGATTTATTAGAATTCAACCCCTCAATTAAAAGATTGAATAAATTTGATCAAAATAAGATAAACATATTATTTTTAGGAAGAATAGAAGAGCGAAAAGGCCTAATTTATCTTTTGAAAGCATATAAAATATTAAAAAGAAAATACAATAACATTAGATTAATTATTGTTGGTGATGGACCATTAAAAAATGAATGTCAGGAATATGTTCAAGCAAACAAATTAGATGATGTCTTCTGGGAGGGGAAACAAACAGGAAAAATAGTTGCTCAATATTATTCTACTTGTGACATATATTGTAGTCCGGCAATATTTGGAGAAAGTTTCGGAATTGTATTATTAGAGGCAATGGCATCAAAAAAACCAGTGGTTGCTTTTTCAAACACAGGATACAAAGAATTATTAAAAGGGACAAAAGGTGAGGATTTCTTAGCAACTCCAAAAGATGAAGTTGAATTATCTTCAAAATTAGAAAAATTAATTGTTGATGAAAAATTAAGAAAAGAAATGGGGGAGTGGGGATTAAAAGAAGCTGAAAAATATTCTTGGGATAAAATAGCTGACCGTGTTCTTAATTTTTATAAGAAGTGCTCTTAATGATTGTCTTTTCCCCAGAGTCCTCAATTTGCCAACCAATACTTTCAAGTTTATCTCTAATTTCGTCTGATTTTTGCCAATCTTTATTCTTCCTATATTCTTCTCTTTGATTGATCAAGATTTTAACTTCTTCAGGAAGAGAATTGATATCACTTGTCCAAAAGGGAACATCATCTTTGAATGTTTTAATAATATAGTTTGAATTTGAGATATTTTCATCAGTTTTAATTGATGATATTTTTAATCCAAAAACCTTATCAAATTCAATTAATAATTCGTGTTTTTCATAATCAGACAACTCTTTGTCTTTTAATACGTCCCAAGTCATAGCTAGAGCAGAGGGGACATTCAAATCATCATTGATATATTCCTTAAATTGATTTTTGTATTTTTCGTATTTTTTTGATAACTCCGTTTTTTCACTATTAAACAATTCAAAGGCCTTTTCATATAATTTATTTAAACTAGTTTCAGCAAACTCAATACTTTCATCGCTAAAAAACAACTTAGACCTATAATGAGTATTCAAACATAGGTATCGATAAGACAAAGGATTGATTCCTTTTTGTTTTAGTGTTTGTAAAGTAATAATTGTTCCAGATGATTTACTCATCTTAGAATCCTTCAAGTTAAGAAATTCTCCATGCAACCAATAATTAGCCAATAGTTTACCATATGCAGCTTCTGCTTGAGCAATCTCATTTGTATGATGAATAAAGATATGATCAATTCCTCCACAATGAATATCAAAGGGAATACCCAATTCTTTTATACTCATCACCACACATTCAGTATGCCAACCGGGAAAACCAACCCCCCATGGAGAATTCCATTCCATTTGTCTCTTTTCATTTTTAGGGCTGAACTTCCATAGAGCAAAATCAGTTTGATTTCTTTTTTCTTTTACCTCTTCAATTCTTCCTTTCATTTCATTTCTTTCGTTTTCCCCCCAAAGTCGTCCGTATTTCTCTAATTTAGATGTATCAAAATATACCCCATCAGATATAATATATGTATATCCTTTCTCTTCTAATATTTTGATTAAATTAATTTGATCATCAATCGTATCAGTTGCTTTAATCCACTTGTTGGGCTCAATTATATTTAACAATTTCAAATCATTCTTAAAAAAATCAGTATAAAATTGTGCAATATCCCAAACACTTTTTCTTTCTTTCTTAGCTCCTTTTTCCAATTTGTCTTCTCCTGAATCAGAATCAGAAGTTAAATGACCAACATCTGTAATATTCATTATATGATTAACATTGTATTCATTATATTCTAAAGCCCTTTTAAGCAAATCTACAAAGATATACGTTCTTAAGTTTCCGATGTGAGCAAACCAATAAACCGTAGGTCCACAACTATACATACCAACTTCATTGCTTTTAATTGGCTTAAATTTTTCTTTTGTTTTTGTTAAACTATTATATAATTTCATATTTATATATATCTTTCTCCTCTGTCAGGAAAAATAGTAATTATATTAACTCTTCTATTATTCTTACATATTTCTCGACAAATATACATAGCCGCACCTGAGCTAGGCCCAACTAATATTCCTTTTTTTGCTAAATCATCTTTTGTTTCAAGTGCCTTAGATTCTTCTATATCATAAATTTCATCAATCAAATCAACATCCATAATTGGAGGAACAAAACCATCTTTAATTGATCTTAAACCTTCTATTCTTTCATCACGAGCTGGTTGCACTCCAATAATTTTAATAGTAGGGAACTTCTCTTTTAATTTTTTGCCTATCCCAGTAATCGTTCCGCCCGTTCCCATTCCAGCAACAAAATAATCTAATTGCTCGCCCTCCAGTTGATTAAGAATTTCTTCGGCAGTGCTTTTGTAATGAGTATATGGATTATTCATATTTTCATATTGATTTAGAAAATACAATCCAGCACCATTTTTAGCCATAGCTCTTGCATCTTCAATAGCAAATTTTTTGTATCTCAAGTTTTCAACTAAGATGACCTCTCCGCCAAACGCTTTTATCATCTTTATTTTCTCAACGCTTGTTGTATCTGGCATTATCACCTTTACTTTATATCCAAGCATAGCGCCCACCATAGCAAGACCAATTCCCGTATTTCCACTAGTTGGTTCAATTAAAGTGTCGCCTTTTTTGATAATCCCTTCTTTTTCAGCGTTCCTTATCATATTAAGAGCGATTCTGTCTTTTATTGAGCCACCAGGATTAAAGCCCTCCATTTTTGCAAATATACTAGAATCGTTTTCTTCTTCAACCTTTATTAGAGGAGTATTACCAATATATTCTAAAATTGTTTTCATATATTATTATTAATAAAAAATCCCTTACAATTAAGAGATTGGACTAAAGATATTATCGTATAACAAAAAAACCAATCTCTTAATCTAGAGGGGGACAACAGCAACAAACTTGATTGGTTATTATTTTATTCATTGGTATCATTTTATCACATGCTTACAAATTGTCAATAAAATAGTTTCTTTTTAGTTGTTATAAAAATTAAAAGCCCCTGCCTCCATGGATGAAAATCATTTTTTGATCATTTAGATAAATTTCTACATCATTAACAGAATCAAATTGAGTAGCGGCAAATTTTAAAACTCCCTCTGTTCTTGGTGGTTCACAAGTCCCTATAGTCACATAGTTACCAAGTAAATAAACATGAGCTATGCCATTTTCTATTATTACTTTATCAAATTCAAGCGACCCACCAGCAATTCCATCTTTTATATGGTCATAGATAGGATTTATATATTTTCTACCATCAATTAAAACAAATTTATCCAAAGAAAAAAGTTCTTTATATACGGCAGTCAATGGCATTGAAGTATAAGGAATTTCCTTTTCTAAATAAAAGATTACATCTTGGCAACCAACAATTCTTCCTGATCTTTTTGCTTCTTCTATCTCTGATTCATTAGGATTATCAACAATTAAAGGTATTTTGATTGTCATCAAACTTTTTGATATTTCAAACCAATCACTATAAGCAAAGGGCATAAAATCATCATTTTTGAAAATCATAATTCTAAATTGACCACCCAAGCTAATATCGTGATTCTCTTCTGGTATTGTCCACAAGTATTTTCCCGCATCAGCTTGAATATCTTCTTTTATTATATCAGCAACATCACTTTCTCCTTCTTTTACAAGAAAAAAAGAAACAGTATCTATATTGTCAGACTCCCAAGTAATTTCATACTCTTTCCCTATATCTAATAATTCTCCCTTGCTTGGAGAAATAATTTTAATAAAGGGTTCTTGGTTTTTTATATTTAGTATTTCTATTTTTTTATCCATTTCTGTTAGATAATAAAAAAATCCTCCAATTAAAAATAATGCTACAGCTACTATAATAAAAGTTTTTAGTTTTTGATTCATATTTTCCTATAATTATTTATAAGTAGCTAATACGTAATAACATATCTAATATTATATGTTTTTTAAATTTCAATTAAAGAATTATTTTCCCAAATATAATAACGTGGATGGGCCCAATCGGGAATTTCATATTCTCCAAAATTTTCTTGAATTTTCCAAGAGGGATCAACAATAAGTAGATTGCTATCTATCCTAAAATCAATTCCCAACGTAGAAGTAATTGGAAAATAAACAGCTCCATCTCTATTATCAACTATTGCTACTACTTGACACATTGTTCCACACCCCCAAGAAATAATAGTGTAGTGTTCAGCAAAGTTTGGACCACCCTTAACACCTTCGATTAAATTTGTTTTAAATTTTAAGGCATCTGGATGGCTAGAAAAATCAATTATCGTTTGTTTATTATCTGGTTCTACCGTACTAATATCAAATTCAATTCTAATAATTCCTGCTGTTCCAGGCGCTATTTCGTATTTAGAGAAAACTAAAACAAGATTATTACCATCAATATAGAAATTATTTAAATCAGAAAAAGATATTTCTTCTGAAACACCACTAAATACATACATATCTTCTTCCATAGCCAACAATTCAGTTCTTAGCTTTTCCATAAGCAAATATTCATCAACAACATCAGACAATTTTATTATATCGCCATTAGCTTTATCTAAACCAATGCTTCTAACATACTGATTAGTATTAGCTCCGCCAGTATATTCACTATAATTTAAAAGATAAAAAAGATATTTATCAGTTTGATAATCTTCAATAGAAATTTCTAAGTAATATGGAAAATCAAATTTACTATCTCTTATTCCGGAAACATCTTTTTCGACAATCTCTTTAAATTCTAAAAGTTTATCGTTTATGATACCATTAACTATTTTAGCTCCAAGTCTATCTTCATTAACTCTTACCACCTCTATGATATAATCATCAGTTTCTTCTTTGAAAGAAGTATATTTAGTTTCGCTTTCAACTGATTTATCTTGTGGTTCTCTCTCAAAAACCCAGATAAAAACACTAACGATTAATACGATTAATACTAATAAGACCAATAATATTTTTTTATTCATATATTTTTTCTTTGTTAAAGATTATAATTAATATAAATTTTTCATAGTTAGATAATACCACGATTGTTTTAATTTTTCTATCATGGGCCCTTACACAAAAAAGAAGAACTATGTTCTTCAGGTAATTTCTTTTTCAATTTTAACTCTCATTTTAATTCTTTTCTTCGTTGAAAGAACTTTAAGATCTTGAATTACTTTTACTAAAATGTCATTGCGACAAACGCAGACGATTTCATCAATAATATCTTTTTTAATAACAAGATATCTTTTTTTTCCGTAGTTCTTTCCAAGGAAAGTTTCATTTTTATAAACTTCCCAAGAATCTCTAAAAGATTCTACAATGAGGTCCTCTTCATTGATACTCTCAACAATTCTATTAAGAATACCTTTGACATCCTCGTCTTTCATGAAAATAACTCTTTGGGTCATAATGCACCTTGCTTAAAATAGAATATCATAGCCACATTTGTCAATATTGCCCTTACGCTTCACTTTTTATTATTCGTTTTTTTATTATATAATGAGAATATGAATATCTATTTAAAAAAATTTATTGAAGAAAAATTTAAAAAACCAGGCAAAGCTTTGGATTTGGGGGCTGGTGATTTTTTTGATGTTGCTTGCTTAAAACAGCTGGGCTGGAAGTGTGAAGGAG
>DDMA01000014.1:0-21742 GCA_002340425.1 Patescibacteria group bacterium UBA2558
CAGTTGGGGCAACCATAGAAAATCTTACCTCGTTTTGTTTTTTTCATTACTAGTTCTGCCTGATCGCACTGGGGACATTTTACCCCAGTTTTTTTTGTTTCATCATTAATTGTTTTAGTTGATTTACAATCTGGAAAACCAGAACAAGCCAAAAACTTTCCAAATCTTCCTGTTTTAATCATCATTCGCTTTCCACATTTTGGACATATTTCATCAGTCATTACTGGTTCTGGGGTTTGTTTTTCAACATCGTTGTATTTTTCTTCTAAGTTTTTGTTAAAAGGGATATAAAACTTTCTTAATAATTCTTTCCAATCTTCTTTTCCCATAGCAACATCATCTAAATTATTTTCTAATTTAGCAGTGAATTTAATATCTACAATTTCAGGAAAATGAGTAGAGAGTATCTCATTTACACTTGTTCCTATTTCTGTTGGTTCAAATCTTCCGTCTTTATTTTTCTCAACATAATTTCTCATTTGTATAGTAGAAATAATGGGAGCATATGTTGATGGTCTTCCAATTTCATTTTCTTCAAGAGCTTTAATTAGTCCAGCTTCATTATATCTGGCTGGTGGTTGTGTAAAATGTTGTTGAGGATTTACCTTAACAAGATTTAGTTTGTCGCCCTTGCTTAATTGAGGCAACTCTTTCTCTTCAAACTTCATTGGATAAACCTTCAAAAAACCATCAAATCTCAATGTCGAACCATTTGATTGTAATAATTTTCCATTATTTGTTTCAATTTCAACTTTAACTGAATCAAAAATAGCCTGTGCCATTNNTCTATTAAAAATTAAATTATATATTTTTGAATTGTCTTTTTTTTCAGTAGAGGTTGGCCTAATTGCTTCGTGGGCTTCTTGAGCTCTCTTTTTTGTTTTGAAAATTCTGTGCTGATAATAGTTTTCTCCAAATTCTTTAATGATATAATCTTCTGCCATTTTTAATGCTTCATCAGAAAGATTTAAGGAATCAGTTCTGTGATAAGTAATTAAACCTTCTTCATATAGTTTTTGAGCAAGTCCCATTGTTTTTTTTGAAGAATAACCAAACTTTTTTGCGGCTTCTTGTTGTAATGTAGAAGTAATTAGTGGTGGCAAAGGAGACCTTTTTATTTGCTTTTTTTCAATTGACTTTATACTGTATAAAGATTTTTCTAACTCTTTAGTAATTTTATCTGCGTCTTTTTTTGTTTTGATACTCATCTTAGGAACTTTAAGAATTGCTTCTATCTCCTTGTCTTTTTTAAGAATTACAGTAATGCTCCAGTATTCTTCTGGCTTAAAATCTTTAATTTCTTTTTCTCTGTCTACAATTAACTTAAGGGCAACTGACTGAACTCTACCGGCAGACAATCCTCTCATTATTTTTTTCCATAAAAAGGGAGAAAGTTTATATCCGACGATTCTATCTAATGCTCGCCTTGCTTGTTGGGCATTGACCAGATTGATATTAATTTCTCCTGGATGAGATAGCGCATTTTCTATAGCTGTTTTTGTAATTTCGTGAAAAGATATTCTTTTGTATTTCTTTAGATTAAGAGCTTCAACCAAGTGCCAAGCAATTGCCTCTCCTTCACGGTCAGGGTCGGTGGCGATATAAGTAATATCGCTTTTTTCTGCCTCTTTTTTTAATAAATTAAAATTTTTTCTTGCTTTAGTGGGAATTACATAACTAATTTCAAAATCATTATCGATATCAATTCCAATTTTACTTTTGGGCAAGTCCCTAATATGTCCGTAGGAAGATAAAACATTTTTATCTTTACCTAGGAATTTTTTAATAGTGTTAGCTTTTGTCGGACTTTCAACAATTATTAAAGTTTTCATGCTTTAATTATTAACACTTTTAAATAGTAAAAGCAAACAATAGTTATTATGAATTATGTGTTATTTCTTTTCTAAAATAGAGCATGCTTCATTGATTGCTTTTGAAACAAGTATTTCTTCTTCCTTATTAAATTTTTTCAAAACAATATCTTCAAGGGGTGAATCAAAAGAGTTATTAATTCCCATCCTTAATCTTTTGAAGTTTTTTGTTCCTAATAGATTAATAATTGACTTAATTCCGTTATGCCCGGCTGACCCTCTATTTTCATCTTCTTTTATTTTTCCTATATCTATATCTGCATCGTCATGAACAATAATAATATTTTCTGGTTCTATCTTATAATAATCAGCGATTGCTTTAACTGCTTTACCAGAATTATTCATATAAGTTTGAGGTTTAGCTAAAATAACATCATCTTTAATGGATAAAAGAGAAAAAAGGGCTGGTTTGAATTTGGGGAAATTATTTCTTTTGGCAAATTCGTCAATAACAGAAAATCCATAATTATGTCTGGTTTTTTCGTATTTTTTACCACAATTTCCAAGTCCAACAATTAATTTCATATGATTATTATATCAATTTTTAGATACTTGTCTAATTATTTATTTTCTTGTATAATCAATTCATGAAATTACAAGAAGTATTAGATTTTTTATTGGACTCATTAAAGATATTAGTCATTGCTCTTATAATTGTTATTCCTATAAGAACATTCCTTTTTCAGCCTTTTATAGTCAAGGGCTCTTCAATGGAGCCCAATTATCGCTCTGGTGACTATTTAATTATAGACGAGCTATCTTATAGATTTAGAGACCCTCAAAGAGGTGAGGTGATTGTTTTTGAATATCCACTCGATCCAACAAGCAAATATATTAAGAGAATAATTGGCTTACCAGGAGAAACAATTGAGATAAGTGATGGCAAAATTTTTATCAAAAAAGATGATAATGAATTTATTGTTGATGAAAGCATTTATTTATCAGAAGATGATTTAGAAAAATGGACAATTAATAATAATAAAGATCCAATTACTTTAAAAGAAAATGAATATTTTGTGATGGGAGATAATAGAAATTATTCCTCTGATTCAAGGAGATGGGGAGTTCTTCCGAGAGAAAACATTACCGGAAGAATGATGTTTAGATTTTCTCCAGCAGAAATATTAATAAACGCAATGTCAACAAATTAAATATAATATGGCAAAACCAAAATTTCAAAGTCCAACTGGTACTCATGATATCTTGCCTCAAAATCAAGCATATTATGATAAGATTTATAAAACAGTTAAAGATATTGTTAGTTTTTATGATTTTGGAAAAATAGATACCCCTATACTGGAGGATGCCAATCTTTTTATTAGGAGTGTTGGAGAGAATACAGATATTGTTGAAAAAGAAATGTTTATATTAAAAACAAAAGGAAAAGATTATTTAGCGTTGAGACCAGAAGGAACAGCTCCAATAATGAGAGCATATATTGAAAATGGACTTTTATCTCTTCCTCAACCGGTAAGGTTATGGTATTTTGGACCATTTTTTAGATATGAAAAACCACAAGCAGGAAGATTTAGACAATTTAATCAATTTGGAATAGAAATAATTGGAGAAAGTGATTCTATTGTTGATGTTCAATCAGTGCTAATAATGTATAAGGTTCTTCAAGAATTAGGGCTTAATGACTTAATAGTAAAAATTAACTCAATCGGCGATGATAAATGTCGTCCAATATATAGAAAAGACCTCATAAAAAATCTAAGAAACAATAAAGATTCATTATGTGCAGATTGCCAAAAAAGGATGAAAACAAATCCCCTAAGAGTGTTAGATTGTAAAAATGAAAAGTGTCAGCAAGCTCTATTGGAAACACCGCAAAGTATTGATTATCTTTGTGAAGAATGTAAAAAACATCTTAAAGATACTTTAGAATACTTAGATGAATTAAAAATACCCTATTTATTAGAAAGTAAGCTTGTTCGTGGTTTAGATTACTACACAAGAAATGTTTTTGAAATAGAATCAACAAGAAGTGGTGTGGTCTTGGCAGGAGGAGGAAGATATGATAACTTAGCAAAAGTATTAGGAGGGGGAAATGTTAGTGCATGTGGAGCGGCAGCTGGAATAGAAAGAATTATTAACGAAATGAAAGAAACTAAAAATAGACCAATGCTTAAAGATGTTCCTGATATATTCTTTACTCAAATTGGTCCTCTTGCTAAAAAGAAAAGTTTGCCAATTTTGGAGAACCTAAGAAAAGCTGGATTGAAAGTTGGAGAAAGTTTTGGTAAAAATGGGCTAAAAGATCAATTAGGAAAAGCTAGTAGATTAGGAGTCAAGGCAGTAATTATTCTTGGTCAAAAAGAGGCAATAAATGATAAAATATTAATTAGAAATATGAAAACAAGTAAACAAGTCGAAGTAAAACAAGAAGAAATAGTAAAAGAATTAAAAAAAATACTAAAAGAAAAATAATATTATGAAAGTTCAGAAACAAACAAGAGAAAATTCACAATCTTTAGTTTATCGCTTTACGAAAGCAGTTCAGAAAAGTGGTATTTTGATTGAGGCAAGAAAGAGGAAATTTTTTGAAAAGCCAAAAAGTAAAAACTTAAAAAAAAGAGATGCCTTAATTAAAATTGAAAAAAAGAAAGAATTTGAGAAAGCAAAAAAGCTTGGAAAATTATGATAATTGAAAAAATTAAAGAAGATTTGAAAATTGCCTTGAAAGCTAAAAAAGAGCCGGATATTTCTGCTTTAAGAATGGTTATTTCTGCTGTTTTAAATAAAGAGATAGAAAAAAGAGGCACATCAGAAAAATCAGAATTAACAGATGAAGAAGTTCAAGCGGTAATTTTTTCTGAAATTAAAAAAAGAAGAGATAGCGTAGAGAGTTTTGAAAAAGGCGGTAGAGATGACTTAGTAGCAAAAGAAAAAGCAGAAATTGATATTTTGATGAGTTATATGCCCAAGGAAATGACTGAAGAAGAAATAAGGGAAATAGTGAAAGAAATTGTAAAAAATCACAAAGACATCGGAAGTGTTATGCGAGAAGTTGTTCCTAAGACAAAAGGCAGGGCCTCTGGATCTTTAGTAGCAAAAATCGTTAAAGAAGAGCTAAAATAAGCTCTTTTCTTGCAATATATCTTTTAATTTAGTAAAATATGATAGAAATAGTGAATCTTTCTTCTGAAAAAATAAATGAAACATTAATTAGAAAGATGATTAGAAATACCTTGAAAGAAGAAGGAGCAAAAATGTCTATATCAGTTGCGATAGTTGATAGCGAAGAGATTAAAAAATTGAATTATCAGTATCGGAAAAAAAACAAAGCTACTGATGTTCTTTCATTCGGAGAAGATATAAATGAAATTGTGATTTGTCCTGAGGAAGTTAAAAAAAATGGAAGTGATTTTAATAAAGAATTAAAAGAAGTCGTCATTCATGGAGTTCTTCATTTATTGGGGTATGATCACGAGCAAAGTGAGGAAGAGGCAACTAAAATGTTTAATAAGCAAAATAAATATCTAAAAATTAATTAAAATGGCAAAGGCAAAAGCAACAATAGGTATTGATATCGGAACTTACTCAATAAAGATTTTAGGGATTAACAAGGAGACAAATGAAGCATTGTTTTTAGAAGTTCGCGATTCTCATGGGGTCCAAAAAGGAAGAATTAAGGAGCCGTCAGAGGTAGCAAAAATAATCAATGAAATGATTGAAAGCATTGAAAGAAAACATAGTTATCCGATTGAAAATGTTTTTGTCAATATTAATGGTTCAAAACTTGAGTTAATTCCAAGCTCTGCATCTATATCAGTTGGAAGGGCTGACCAGAAAATTTCTGAAGAGGATATCAATAGGGTCAAAGAGGAGACCAAAATGATTAATCTTCAGTCCAATAATAAAAAAATAATAGAGATTTTTCCTGTAGAATGGACTCTTGACGGAGAAAAAGAATCAAGGGATCCTTTGGGTATGCAAGGATTTAAGCTTGAGTTAGAGGCAATGCTCTTATCTGTTTTTAATTCAGACATTGAAGCGGTTATAGATTCTTTAGATGGGATTGATATTAGTGAAGAAAACATTGTTCCTGGCCCCATTGCTGATGCGAATGCAATTTTAACTCCAAGTCAAAAGGAATTAGGGGTTGCTTTGATAAATATTGGAGCAGGATCAACAAGTATTATTATTTATGAAGAGGGAAAGTTGTTGAATATGGCAGTTTTTCCAATTGGATCATCAAACATTACTAATGATATTGCTATTGGTTTCAAAACAGAAATTGAAATAGCAGAAGAAATAAAGAAAAAGTATGGAAGCTGTTTTAAGAAAACAGGACAGGCAAAGAAAATTAATTTTCCTTTGGAGATTGAAGAAGATGAAGATGAAGATGAAAAGAAGAAAAAAGAATATCTAACTTTTGCCGAAAAAGATTTAATTAAAATTATTGAAGCAAGGACCTGTGAAATATTTGATTTTGCTCAAGAAGAGATAAAAAAGGTTTCTAAACAAGGACTTCTTCCTGCAGGTATTATTATAACTGGAGGCGGGGCTAATTTATCGGGCATTGTTGAATTGGCCAAAAAAGAATTTAAATTGCCAGTGAAAATTGGATATTGTAAAGAAATTAAAGGATTAGAAAAAGATGTTACACTGTCAACTGTTTGTGGTGTTTTATTAAGTATGACTGGTAAAGATAGTTTATATTCTCCCGAAAATAAATTTTTCAAGAAAATTAAAAAAATATTTAGTAATTTCGCACCTTAAATATGGAATTAACAAAGATAAAAGTAGTTGGGATTGGTGGAGCAGGATCAAATACCATTAATAGATTAACAAAATCAAGGATTAAAGGCGTTGATTTATTAAGTATTAATACAGACATACAGGATTTAAAGAAGAAAAATGCACATATTAAGTTAAGAATAGGAGAAAAAACAACAAAAGGACTTGGCTCAGGAATGAAACCAGAAGTTGGTAAGCTTTCAGCTAAAGAAAATTACAAGCAAATAGAAGAATTACTTAAAGGAAGTGATATTGTTTTTTTAACGGCGGGTCTTGGTGGAGGAACGGGCTCTGGAGCGACACCAATTATTTCTGAAATTACAAAAAAATTAGGCATTTTAACTGTAGGAATATTTACATTACCTTTTTCTTTTGAAGGCAGAAAAAGAAAGAAAATAGCATTAGATAGTCTGGAAGAAATTGAAAAGAAAGTTAATACACTAATTGTTATTCCAAATGATAAATTAATTAATCCAAATTTACCCAAATTATCAGTAGAAGATGCTTTTTTGAAATGCGATGAATTCTTGAAGGAGGCAGTGGAAAGTATTAGTAATGTCATTACAGCAACAGGAGTACTTAATTTAGATTTTTCTGATATTAAAGAGGTCTTGAAAGATGGAGGCACAGCTTTTTTTGGCATAGGAAGATCTCAAGGTAAAGATAGAGCAATAAAAGCAGTAGAAAATGCATTGCAATCTCCTATAACAAAAATTTCTCTCAAAAAAACTAATGGAGTACTTTTTAATGTGGCATCTGGAACTCAAGATGTATTGCTTTCAGAAATTAAGAAAATTGCTGAAATAATAAAAGGAAAATCATTACCAAACGTCAAAATTATTTTTGGGACATCTTTTGATGAAAAGCTTTTGAAAGATGAAATTAGAGTCACTGTTATTGCTACTAGCTCTGAAAAGCCATAAAACCTTAGCAAAATTTGTCAAAATTGACAGGATGATTTTAGAAATGTAGAATACTTAGTATGACAACAAAAAACCACATCACCAAAGTTCAAAAAAGAAACGGAGACATCGTAGAATTTGTGCCAGAAAAGATTTTTAACGCTGTTTTCAAGGCTATTACCGCAACTAAACAAGGAAACGGTAAGAAAACTCAGCAGATTTCAGACTCTGTTATAAAAATTCTCAATAGAAGGTTTAAAAAAGATGAAATTCCTAATGTTGAACAGATTCAAGACATTATAGAAGAGGTTTTAATCTTAGAGGGCGAGACAGTTGCCGCAAAGGGCTTTATATTATACAGGGAACAAAGAAGAATAATTAGGGAATCACAATTAACTGCTGAAGAAGCAGTTGATAGAGTAGATAATTATTTAGACAAGCTTGATTGGGAAGTTCAAGAGAACTCAAATATGACTTTTTCTTTGCAAGGATTAAATCATTATGGTGTTTCATATATTGTTAAAAAATATTGGCTAAACAAAGTTTATCCTTCCGAAGTAAGAGAAGCAAACCAATCAGGAGATATTCATTTACACAATTTAGATACACTTGCATGTTATTGTGTTGGTTGGGACTTGTATGATTTATTACTAAAGGGTTTTGGAGGAGTCAACGGAAAAATTGAATCATCTCCACCAAAACATTTTCGTTCAGCGTTAGGTCAAGTTGTTAATTTTATGTATACTCTTCAAGGTGAAGCCGCTGGGGCAGTTTCTTTTTCTAATTTTGATACATTGCTTGCTCCATTTATTCGTTATGATAATTTAAGCTATCCTCAAGTTGAGCAAGCGATACAAGAATTTTTGTATAATATGGCCGTTCCTACAAGAGTGGGATTCCAATGTTTATCAGAAGATACAGAAATTTTGACTAGCGAAGGGTGGAAAGGTTATGAGGATATTAAAGTTGGAGAAGAAATCAAAACATTTAATTTGAAAACAGGTAAAATAGAAAACAAAAATGTTTTGAAAATGTTTAAGAAAGACTACAAGGGAGAAATGTATAACTTAAAAAACAGAATTCAAGATCAACTAATTTCTCCTGAGCATAGAATAGTTCGTAAAAACTTTAATTCAGACAGTTTTGTTTTAGAAAAGGTAGAAGATACGATCAAGTTAAAATCACCATTTATAGTTCCTGTTGCTGGTGAAAACGGAAATAAAGATGCAAAAATAACCGATGAGCAGATAAAACTAATGGCATGGATTATAGCCGAAGGAACAGTAGAAAGACCGGGAGATAATTATAGATCTTGCCATCGGGTCAGTATTTATCAATCAAAAAACAAAAACAAAGAAAATTATGATGAGATTGTTTCACTATTAGATCATTTTAAATTAAAATATTCTACTTATAGTTCCGTTGGTTTAGGAAGTGCTGTAGAAAGATTAAGAATTGATGCTAAAAGTTCAAAGACAATACACGATTGGTTCAAAACAAGAGATAATATTCACTTTATTCCTGAATGTTTGGTTAATATGAGTCAAAGACAATCTCAGTTATTCTTAGAAACATACTTGAGAGCCGATGGAATAGAAGATTGTAAAATAGCCACAACAGATCCAGAGCTTCTTAATGGGCTTCAAATTATAGCAGTAAATGCAGGATATGGTTTTACTGTAAGAGAAAGGAAGCCCACAATTGGTAAAAAGATAATATACATTTTAAGATTAATTAAGCACAGAGAGACATATATTCAAAAAGTTAAAAAGATTAAATACGATGGTGTTGTTTGGTGTCCAACAACAGAAAATGAAACAGTTGTTGCTAGAAGAAACGGCAAAGTTTTCATTACTGGAAATTGTCCTTTTACAAATGTAACTTTAGATTTAAAGCCGGCATCTACTTTTGCTAATCAAAGTGTTATAATCGGTGGATCTCCTCAAAAAGAGACATATTCTGAATTTGAAGAAGAAATGAAGATGTTAGACAAGGCATTTTATACAACGATGATTAAAGGAGATAAAAGTGGACGACCATTTTCATTTCCAATTCCTACGATAAATATTACACCTGATTTTCCTTGGAATGATCCAGCATTAGATCCATTGTTTGAGGCCTCAGCAAAATATGGAATAAACTATTTTGCCAACTATGTTAATTCTGATATGAAGCCAGAGGATGCTCGCTCAATGTGTTGCCGTTTACGATTAGATATGACTCAGTTGTCTAATAGAGGAGGAGGAGGATTGTTTGGTTCCGGATCTTTGACAGGAAGTATTGGGGTGGTGACAATTAATTTACCAAGAATAGGATACTTATCTAAAACTAAAAAGGAGTTTTTTGAAAGATTAGAAAAAATGATGGAAATTGCCAAAGAAAGTTTAGAAATTAAAAGAAAAACTATTGAAGATTTTACATTAAAAGGACTTTATCCTTATTCTAAATATTATTTATCAGGTGTTAAAAAAGCCAGAGGTCAATATTTTGCAAACCATTTTTCAACGATTGGTATTTGTGGTATGAATGAGGCCTTGCTAAACTTTATGGGCGAAGACATCGGCTCAAAAAAAGGAAGAATGTTTACAATAGAAGTAATGGACTTTATGAGGAGTATTCTTGTGAAGTATCAAAGTGAAACTAATAACCTTTATAACTTAGAAGCCACTCCTGCTGAATCAACAGCATATCGGCTTGCTCAAAAAGATAGAAAAATTTATCCTGATATCATTACTTTAGGAACTAAAAAAGTACCGTACTATACTAATTCAACTCAATTGCCAGTTAATTATACAGATGATATTTTTGAAGAAATAAAACTTCAAGATGATATTCAGTGTAAATATACAGGAGGAACAGTAGAACACATTTTTGTGGGAGAAGAACTTTCAGATATTGAAACAGTGAAATCATTAGTGAGAAAAATTTTTGAAAATAATAGATTGCCCTATATCACTATTACACCAACATTTTCTATTTGTCCTACTCATGGTTATATCGCTGGAAAACACTTTCATTGTCCTAAGTGTGCAATTGAACAACCATGCGAGGTTTACTCTAGAGTCGTAGGATATTTAAGGCCCGTTTCTCAATGGAACGAAGGAAAACAACAAGAATTCAAAGACAGAAAAGAGTTCAAGAAGTCATTATTTAAATAAAATTATGTTTTGTTATGATTGTAAAAAAGAAATAATAATTGAGGGTGAAGAAATAAAGAATGGTAAACTATTAAAATACTCTTTACCTAACGGAGAGGAAAGGATGATTTATAAATGCGATGATTGTTTTAATAAAGACAAGGCATTAAGAAATTATCAAGAAACAGAGGTTTATTCTAGAGTTGTAGGATATTTGAGGCCCGTTTCCCAATGGAACGAAGGAAAACAACAAGAGTTCAAAGATAGAAAAACCTTTAAGATATGAAGATTGGAGGATTACAAAAGGTTACCTTGATAGATTATCCGGGCAAGGTTGCTTGCACGGTTTTTCTTTCTGGTTGTAATTTTAGGTGTCCCTTTTGTTATTCTCCCGAGCTTGTTTTACCTGAGAAAATAAAAAAGCACCCTTCTATCAAAGAAAGGGACTTTTTTGATTTTTTATCAGAAAAAAAAGGGTTATTGGATGGTTGTGTTATTTGTGGGGGAGAACCAACTATATATGGAGAAGAATTAATTGATTTTTGTAAAAAAATTAAAGAAATGGGATTTTCAATTAAGCTCGACACTAATGGAAGTAATCCAGATGTTTTAATTAAGGCGATTCCTTTAATTGATTACATTGCGATGGACATTAAGTCACCGCTAGATCAAAGATACAAGGAATTTTCTGTTATTGATTGCTTAGATAGAATAAAAGAGTCAATAGAAATAATTAAAAAATCAGGAATTGATTATGAATTTAGAACAACAATTACTAATCATTCAGTGGATGATATTTTAGAAATAGCAGAATATCTTAGTCCGGCAAAAAGATATTATATTCAAAGATTTATTGGTGAAAAAGAAAACATTTCAGGAGAAAAATATACTCTTAAAGAAGAAGATTTAAAATTAATTGAAGAAAGTATTAAAAATCTTTTTGAAGTTTTTAAAATAAGGTAATGCTTCCTTTGTATGACAAAACAAAAATCAAAAGTGGGATTCCTTGGGGAATCATTTTTTTAGTTTTGATTAATTCTTTTTTCTTTTTTGTTTCTCCCGATGTCAATTTCTTCGGATTTTCTTTAGAAAATATTTGGAATGGAATGCTGTTTACTCTAATAACATCACTATTTCTGCATGGTAGTTTTTTACACCTTTTAGTTAATATGTGGTTTTTATGGGTTTTTGGATTAAATATTGAAATGCGATTAGGGACGTTCAGGTTTTTATTATTTTATATACTATGTGGCATTGCAGGATCAGTTCTTTTTGCCCTTTCAGCTGATGTTATGGTTATAGGAGCATCAGCATCAATAGCTGGTCTTTTGGGTGGATATCTGGTTTTATTTCCTAAAAATAAAATAAAGGCACTTTTCCCTCCAATTTACTTACCATCAGTGGTCTATATTTTTATATGGTTTTTGTTTCAAATTTTTTCTGTTAGTCAAATGAATATTTCAACTGCTTATTTGGCCCATATCGGGGGATTTATTGCCGGAATTATTTTGATTAAAAAGATATGACTAGTTCTCAAAAATTGATTATCCTGTGTTTAAGTTTTATTGGAGGCATTTTTTTTGCCTCCTATTTTTTTGCTTTAAATATTCTTATTTTAGGGATAATTATGATGTTTGATAAAAGATTTGTTTTTGCTGGTCTTTGTATTATATTTTTTTCTTTTGGTTGTTTTCGTGTTTCAATTGAAGTGAATAAAATTAATAATAATGAATTACTTTCTTTTCATGGAAAAGAAATAGTACTAACAGGAACTATTTCAAAAGAAGTGAAACAAAAAGACGAAAAAACAGAAATTGTGTTGGGAGATGTTTTAATTTTTACAGATAAGTATTCTTTTTTGAAGTATGGAGATAAAATTAAAGCCAAAGGAACACTAAGAATTGCCCAAAAAATTGATGATTTTGATTATCAGGGATACCTATCTAAGAGTGGTATTGTTGGAACAATGGCTTATCCAGAGATAGAGTTGATTAGTAGTGGCAATAATAATATATTCTACAATTACAAAGAGAAATCATCTCAAAAGATAAGAGAGCTGATGCCACCACAAGTAAGTCCAATATTAGAGGCAATGGTTTTAGGTAATTCAGGTAAAATTAGTAAAGAAACAAGAGATGTTTTGAGTAAAAGTGGGACAAGTCATATTGTAGCTATATCTGGAATGCACATCGTAATTTTTTCAACAATGATTTTTTGGCTATTAACTAATCTTGGTTTGTGGCGAAAGCAAGCGCTGGGACTATCAATCATTTTTATTTTTACATATATATTTTTAGTTGGTTGTCCACCTTCAGCTCTAAGGGCGGGAATAATGACTTCTCTTTTATTTATTGCAGAGATTTTTGATAGAAAGTCATTTAATTTAAGAACATTAATATTAGCAGCATCAATTCTTCTTTTATTTAATCCGTTGTTGTTAAAATATGATTTAGGCTTTCAGCTTTCTTTTTTAGCAGTTTTAGGAATTATATTAACGAGTGCTATTTTTAATGAATGGTTCAGTTTTATAAAATGGAAAAAAGTAAGAGAGATTATTGCTGTTACTGCTTCAGCTCAGATATTTAGTTTGCCAATATTAATATCTTCTTTTGGTTATTTTTCATTAGTTTCTTTTTTTACTAATTTACTTATTTTGCCAATTATTAGTATTATTATGATTTTAGGAATATTAATGGTTTTGCTTCCTTTTGGATTTATTCTTAGCATCCCTTGCTCTTTATTATTATTTTATTTGTTAGCGGTTATTACATTTTTCTCAAGTATGCCATTTGCTACTGTAAACATTCCCATTTTTGTTATTTTGTTATTATATATTCCTTTATTATATTTTGTTTATAAAGGGAATAAAAAAGAGTTGGAATTTTTAAGACAATAGTATATAATTCTAATATGAGCAAAAAAGCTTGGATAGTTTCAATAAATATGGGTTATGGACATCAAAGAACGGCCTATCCGTTAAAGTTTTTAGCTAAGAATAATGAAATAATTTGCGCAAATGATTATCCTGACATTCCTCAAAGTGATAAAAAAATATGGGATAGTTCTCGCAATTTTTATGAAGCAGTTTCAAGGTTTAAAAAATTCCCATTATTAGGTGAATTTGTTTTTTATCTATTTGATTTAACTCAGAAGATACATGATTTTTATACTAAAAAAGATACCTCTATACCTAATTTTACCCAAAAAAGAACCTATCCGTTATTCAAAAAGGGGTGGGGCAGACATTTGATAGAAAAACTAGACAGTAAAATACCCTATATTTCTGCTTTTCACAATACTGCTTTTATGGCCGAATATTTTAATTATTCAGGAGATATCTTTTGTATTGTTTGCGATACTGATATTGCTAGAAGTTGGGCACCGTTACATCCTAAACAATCAAAAATTAAATATTTTACACCAAATAAAAGAACTACAGAAAGATTGATTTCTTATGGAGTTAAAAAAGAAAATATATTTTTAACAGGGTATCCTTTACCGATGGAGAATACAGAGCAGGAGGTCTTGAAAAATGATATTAAAAATAGAATTCTTAATTTAGATCCAGCTTCAAAATATAGAGAAAAATATAGCTTTGTTGTTCGTGAAAAATTAGGTAAACTTCCTCAAGAATCAGATCACCCATTAACAATTACTTTTTGTGTGGGGGGAGCAGGAGCTCAAAAAGAGATAGGAGTTAAACTAATTAGGAAATTGAAAAAACAAATCTTTGAAAAGCGACTCAGAATAATTTTAGTAGCAGGAATTAAAAAAAATGTAAAAGATTATTTTGAAAAAGAAATTATTAATGGTGGACTGGGAGAATTTATTGGTCATGGAGTTGAAATAATTTATGCCAATAATTTTGGTGATTATTACGATAAGTTTAATTTAGCTCTTCACAAGACAGATATATTATGGACTAAGCCAAGTGAGTTATCTTTTTATACTGCTTTAGGATTGCCAATTATTATTGCTTCTCCAATTGGATCACAAGAAGATTTTAATAGAAGATGGCTTTTGAAATCAGGTTTTGGAATTGATCAAGGGGATATTGAACATGTTAAGGATTGGCTTTATGATTGGATAGATTCTGGATATTTAGCTGAAATGGCAATGGAAGGATATATTGAAGGGGAAAGAGATGGGGTGTTAAAAATTAAAGAACATATTGAAAAATGCTCTGGATTTTAGTAATAACTTTGGCCTATTTTTGCTTTGCCCTAGCTTCTCTTGGAGATAGGATTATTTTATCCGGTCCTTCACAACCTCATTCATATACTTTTTTTGTTGGAATATTGAGTGCCGCTGTAATCTTATTAATTCCTTTTGTTGGAATTAGCGTTCCTCAAGGGATATTGTGGCTGTGGATTATATTAGCAGCTCTTTTTAACATATTAGGAATCTATACAATGTTTAGTGCCTTGAATGTATTTGATGTTTCTAAGATTATTCCAACCATTGGAGCATTGCAACCAATTTTTGTTGTAATTTTCTCTTTTTTAATTTTGGGAGAGGATGCAATGGAAAGCAGACAAATATTTGCTTTTATAATTCTTTTATTAGGAAGTGTTTTAATTTCAATTGAAAAAAATTATCGAGTTACTAGGAGAAGCTTAAAATTGTCTTTTTTTGCAGCCCTGTTTTTTTCCTTAGAAATGATTTTTGCAAAAATAGTTTATTTAGATCTTGCTTTCTCAGATGGCTTTATTTGGATGAAAATATTTGGATTAGTTTTTGTTATGAGTTTTCTTTTCAACAAAACATTTAGGAGAGATATTTTTAAGGTTGATCAAAAGTTAGATAAAAAAAATAGTATTATATTTTTCTTGGGCCAAGGGTTTGGAGGGTTAGCAAATATTCTTCAAGGATGGGCAATTTCTTTAGTGCCATTGGCTTACTTAGGAATTATGAATGCTATGAAGGGCCTTCAGTATGTTTTTCTCTTTATTTTTGTGCTAATAATATCTGCCTCTTTCCCAAAACTATTAAATGAAAAAACATCAAAAACAATTATTATTCAAAGAATTATAGCTATTATTTTAATAGTAATAGGTCTTTTGGTGTTGTTCCTTTGATTTTTTCTTGATTTTTTACTATAATCACAATAATGTCCCTTATAATTAAGTACTTTTTATGGATTTTGTTATTAATAATCGCACCAATAATTATCTATTTTTTTGTTGGTTTTAGTGAAAAAAGAGAAGATATTAAATGGGGGGTTAATTTTTCCTCTAAACAAGCTGAGTTTTTAGGAATTGATGCAAAAGAAACATATCTTGCTTTAATAGAAGATCTTGGTTTTAAAAATATTAAAATATCAGTTCACTGGGACCTGATAGAAAAAGATTTTGAGAAATATGATTTTTCTTTTCTTGATTGGCAGATTCAAAAAGCAAAAGAAAATGATGTTGATTTGATATTAGCAATAGGGATGAGAACTCCTCGCTGGCCAGAATGTCATATTCCTAAATGGGCAAAAGAATTAAGCAAGAAAGATCAGCAATCTAGTATTATTAATTTAATTGAAGAAATTGTTTTTAGATATAAAAATGAAGAAACAATTGTTGGTTGGCAAATTGAAAACGAAGTTTTTTTAACGACATTTGGAGAATGTCCATGGAAAGACATTGATTTTTTTGAAAAAGAAATCGAAACAATCAAAGCAATTGACAAGAAAAGACCAGTAATTGTCACTGACAGTGGAGAGTTGTCTTTTTGGATTGCTTCCTCAAAAACAAAAGGAGATATTTTAGGGGTTACTACTTATAAAACGATATGGCAAAGAAATATTAAAAAATATATTTCATATTTTTTACCACCAATTTTTTACGAAAGAAGGGCTAATTTAGTTAAGATTCTTTTTGATAAAGAGGTCATTGGAGTTGAACTTCAGGCAGAACCATGGTGTGTTAATTCAATAATGAATAGTTCATTAGAAGAACAAGCAAAAACAATGAATTTGGAACAGTTTAGAAAAAATGTTGATTTTGCTAAAAGGACAGGGATCAAAGAGTTTTATTTCTGGGGAGGAGAATGGTGGTATTATATGTTAACCACTTATGGAGATGATAAAATATGGAATGAAGTAAAGGAAATGTTAAATTAAAAATATGTTAAGTATAATTATACCAACACTAAATGAAGAGAAAAATATAGTTAGGATTTTAGAGCTTATCAAAAGCAGTAAGTTTGATGATTATGAGGTAATTGTAGCTGATGCTGGTTCAACTGATAAAACAGTGGAATTAGCAAAAGATTATAATTGTATAATCACAAAAGGGGGACTTCCAGCAAAAGGAAGAAATTGTGGAGCAAAAATTGCTAAGGGTGATATTCTTTTATTTCTTGATGCTGATTTAGATATTCGACCAAGAGATTTTGTTTCAGAAGCAGTTAAAAAATTTAACAAAAAGAAATTAGACATTGCTTCTTTTCCGATATATCCTCAAAGAAGTAACTTCTTTATAAATCCCATTACCCTTGGCTTGTTTTACAATATACCGCAATTTGTTTTTAGGGATATTTTTCCAATGGGAGCGATGGGAATAATGGTAAAAAAAGATTTATTTTGTAAAGTAGGCGGATTTGATGAAACAATAAGTTTGGCCGAAGACCATTACTTTATTCAACAGGCTGACAAAACAGGAAAATTTGGAATAATTCCTTCTGTTAGAATATATATGCCATTAAGAAGATTTGAAACGGATGGTTATTTTAGAACAGCATTTAAGTATTTATTTTGTGGTATTAGATTATTTTTTTCTAAACCAACAAGAGATATTAAATACGATTTTAATCATTATAATAAAAAATAAAGACTATGTACGAGCTACCAGAATTTAATATTAAGAAAAGAGAAAGAAAACCATTTAAGGGCTGGTTTTTGATTGGGGCTTTTTTGTTTGGGGTATTAGGTGGTGCTTCAACAAGTTATGTTTTTTACTTAAAAATAAAACAAGAAGTTGCTGATGCAGGAGTTCCAATTATTCACTCAGAGAAAATAATTGAAAAAGAATATATTCCCCAAACAACTCAAGAACAAAAGATTATTGATATTGTAAAAGAAAACTCACCTTCTGTTGTAAGCGTTGTTGCTTATAAAGATGTTCCTGTTTATGAACAAACTTTTCAACAAGATTTCTTTTTCATTATTCCAAAATTAGAACAAAAAGGAACCGAAAGACAACAAGTTGGAGCAGGGACGGGATTTATTGTTTCTTCTGACGGATTGATACTAACTAACAAACATGTTGTAAGTGATAAAGAGGCGGAATATGTTGTTATAATGACTGATAATAAAGAATACAATGCTAAGGTTTTAGCTAGGGACCCAGTTCAGGATTTAGCAATAATGAAGATTGAAGGAGGAAATAGTTTCAAACCATTAAAACTTGGAAGCGTTGATGATATTCAGATTGGTCAAACAGTTATTGCCATTGGTAACGCTTTGGGAAGATTTCAGAATACTGTTTCAGTTGGAGTTATTTCTGGATTGGGCAGAACAATTGTTGCCACAGGACCCGATTTTGCTACTGAAAAATTAGAAGATATTATTCAAACAGATACAGCAATAAATAGAGGAAATTCAGGTGGACCACTAATTAATTTGAAGGGAGAGGTTGTTGGAATTAATACGGCAGTATCTACGGAAGGAGAAAATATTGGTTTTGCTATTTCAATTGACAAGGCCAAGAGAAGTATTGAGCAAGTTAAAACATTGGGAAGAATATCATATCCATATATGGGGGTAAGATATATTATCTTGAATAAAGAGATTAGCAAAGCAAGAGATATTGAAGTTGATTACGGGGCCTTAATTGTGGGAGATAATGAGCCAGCTTTTGTTGATGGTTCTCCAGCACAAAAAGCGGGAATAAAAGAGGGAGATGTAATTTTAGAAATAAATGGAGAAAAAATTACAGAAGATAATTCATTAGCAAAAATAATTTCTAAGTATAATCCTTTTGAATCGTTGAACTTAAAAATCTTAAGGGATGGTCAAGAAATATATTTAAATATTATTTTAGGGGAATGGGAAGAATAAAAAAATGAATTCAGAAATAGAACAAATTAAATCTCGCCTTAATATAGTTGATGTTGTAGGTGAATATATCAAACTTGAAAAAGCCGGTATTAATTATCGAGCGCTTTGTCCTTTTCATAATGAAAAAACTCCCTCATTTTTTGTTTCTCCGTCTCGTCAAATGTGGCATTGTTTTGGTGGTTGTAATGAAGGGGGAGATATTTTTAAGNNATTTATAGATGCTCTAAAATTACTTGCCAAAAAAGCAGGTGTTCAATTAAAGACATCTTCAAAGAAATACGAAGAAATAAAAACACAAAGAGAAAAATTATTGGATATATGTAAAAAGGCCACTATCTTTTTTTCTACTCAGTTAAACAAAAGCAAGACCGGATTAGAAGCGAAAGATTATTTGATGAAAAGAGGGCTCAAGGAGGAAACAATTAAGGAATGGAAAATTGGATATGCTCCTTCAACTTGGGATAGTTTGTGTAATTATTTAATTGGACTTGGATACGAGAGAAAAGACATTATTGATGCTGGATTGGCTTCAGAGAAGTTTTTTGATAGATTTCGTTCTCGAATAATTTTTCCAATTTGTGATTTTAATGGACAACCAGTTGGTTTTACTGGTAGGGTTTTTAACTCAGATGACGAGGCAAAGTATTTGAATACCCCTAATACATTATTATATGATAAAAGTCAGGCATTATATGGATTAGATAAGGCGAAAGTAGAGATTAGAAAAAACGATAGCTGTGTTCTAGTTGAAGGAAATGTTGATTGTATTATGTCTCATCAATCAGGAATTAAAAATTGTCTTGCCGTTTCTGGGACGGCTTTAACTCCGGCTCACTTAGGAATTATTAAAAGATTTTCTAATAACCTCATTCTATCCTTTGATATGGATTTGGCTGGAAATAATGCAACTAAAAAGGGAATAGATATGGCCTTGAAAAATGGTTTCAATGTTAAAGTTATCTCAATGAATAGTGAAAAAGATCCAGCGGATATAATATTAAGCAGTGGAGAAGATGAATGGGAGAAGATTATTAAAGAAGCTAAGCCAATTAATCAATTCTATTTTGATTTATCTTTCAAAGATAGAGATGTTAAATCAGTTGAAGATCAAAAGAGAATAGTTAGCGAGCTATTGCCTATTTTCAAGAAAATTGATAATACCATAGAACAGACATATTGGATCCAAAAATTAGCCGAAAAGCTTTCAATCAGAGAAGATGATATTAGGCAAGAGATGAAAAAAGTTAATTTGTCTAAACAAGAAGTTGAAGTTCAAAAAGAAAAAGCGGGCAAGTCAAGAAAAGAGTTGCTAGAAGAGACTATTCTTTCAATGGCTTTGATTGAGCCATCAATAGTTGAAACATTAACAGAAGAACAAAAAAAACTCTTTACTTTTTTAGAAAAAGAAAATAACGATAGCTATATTATAATGAAGTCAGAGCTATTAAAAGAAGAGGATATAGATATTAATGAAGAATGGCATAAATGTGTTTATGAAATTGAAAAGATATACAAAGAGGAAAAGAGAAAGAAAATAATGGCAGACATTAAAGAAAAAGAAAAGGAAGGGTCATTTGAAGAAGTTAAAAAACTTTTATTAGAGTTTAATAAGTTAACAAAAAAAGATGATAAAAAATAAAGAAAAAACTCCTAAAAAGAATCCTGTTAAAAGAAAGAAAAAGGTTGTTTCTATTATTGTGCCTGAGAAACTTGATGAACTTATTAAAAAAGGTAAGACCAGAGGGTTTGTTACTTTTGGAGAAATATTAACTTTTTTTCCAAACATTGAAGACAACATTCAGGAACTTGACGAAATGCTTCAAAGACTAGAACAGCTAGGAATAGAAATTAAAGAATCAAAGGGATACTTAGACACAGGTAAAATTACAAAGAAAAAGAAATCATCTCCTGTTAAAATTAACTCTGTTCAGTCATACTTAAAAGAGATTGGAAAGATACCTGCTATTACGGCAAAAGATGAAAAAGATTTAGCTAAGAGGATTGAAGAGGGAGACAAAGATGCTAAAAGAAGATTGGCCGAAGCTAATTTAAGATTAGTTGTTTCAATTGCTAAGAAATACATTGGTCGTTCACCTAATTTAACCTTGTTGGATCTTATTCAAGAGGGTAATTTAGGTCTATTTCGTGCTGTAGAGAAGTTTGATTGGAGAAAGGGGTATAAATTCTCAACGTATGCTACATGGTGGATTAGACAGACAATTACGCGCGCATTAGCTGATCAAGCTAGAACGATTAGAATACCTGTTCATATGATTGAAACTCTCACTAAATATACCCAAGCAAAAAGAAAGCTTTTGCAAGAATTAGGCAGAGAGCCATTGGATGAAGAGGTTGCAGCCGAGATGGGGCTTGAGGTTGAAAAGATTCGTCATTTAGATAAAATATCACAAAAAGCAATATCACTTGAGACACCAGTTGGAGAAGATGAGAAAGATAGTGTTTTAGGAGAGTTTATCAAAGATGAAAAAATTGAATCACCATCATCACAAGCAGGAAGAACACTTTTAAGAGAACACTTAAATTATATTTTTGAGGATCTTGCTGAAAGAGAGAGAAAAATTATTGAAATGAGATTTGGTTTAGAAGATGGAGTAACCCATACACTAGAAGAAGTGGGACAAGAATTTAATGTAACTCGTGAGAGAATTAGACAAATTGAAGCCAAAGCAATAGAGAAAATTAGAGCACACAAAGATTTGAAAAGATTGGAGGGATATTAAAATTGATTAATCAATTTTTTGATGAAAATAAAATGTCTAATAAGAGCAGAAAATGTAAGCTCTTGTCGTTCTCTACTTCTACTCTAATTCTAATTTAACTTTTGGTAAGGGTTGAAAAAAGATACAAATTAATGTATATATAAAGAACATTCCGGTGTGGCGCAATGGTAGCGCGGATGCCTGTTAAGCATTAGGTTGTAGGTTCGAATCCTACCACCGGAGCCAAATTGTATGTTGCGAGTTTATTGCCTCGGCGCTTCGCGCCTCGGCAGGCAGATTGTATAGTATTTGCCAAGATTTT
>DDMA01000014.1:21817-23601 GCA_002340425.1 Patescibacteria group bacterium UBA2558
AGCCGCTAAAATGAATTGTCTTGCCGGTTCGAGCCAATGATTGCCGTTTCGCTCAAAATCTTTCAATTTTTGGGCAAGCTCGCTTTTTTCGTTGATGATTTTTTCTTTTTTAGTGATGTATTCCTCGCGCGAAATTGTGCCGTCCAAATGCGCGTCTAAAAGAAGGTCAAGCTTTCCTTCAAGCTCTTTTATTTTATCTTTGAGGTTTTGAGCGAAAACGGCTCCGCTTTGGGCGGCTTCCGCTTCTTCCTTGTTTAGTTCGGTGATCATCCATTCCGCCCAAGCGGAAGACAAAGAAACTTTTTGAAGCTCGTTTGCGACTTCTTCCGCCAAAACTTCCTCGCGGATATATTTTTGCGAACATTTTTTATCCCGCTTTTTTGTGCAACGATAATAGTTGTGTCCTTTTTGTGTTTCGGAAGTTATGGCGCAACCGCATTCCCCGCAAACGAGCATATTTCTAAACGGATATTCTTTTTGGCTNNGGCTTTTTGGCACGCTTCAAAAAGTTTCTTTGAAATCATTGGCTCGTGCTTTCCGTCAGAAAGTTCGCCGTTGTATTTGAAAACGCCGTAATAAAATGAATTGGAAAGTATACTTTGGATATTGGAGACGGAAAGCATATTTTTCTTTCGGCTCAACAAGCCGGCGGAAGTTATCAACTTCCGCAAATCTTTCAGAGAATAATTGCCGGTTGCGTACAATTCAAAAAGTTTGCGAACGAGGCGAAATCTTTCGGGGTCTTTGACGAGCGTGTGTGTTCGCAAATCGTTCAAGTAGCCAAGCGGGGCATAGCCGGGCAATTCGCCTCGGCGCAATTTTTGACGCAACCCTCGTTTGGTATTCTCTGAAAGATTATCCACAAAATATTTGGATTGCCCAAAAGCGATATTCAACATGAATTTGCCTTGCGGGGTCGGCTCAAACCAAAATGTCGGGGATTTTAGCGCTTTGATTTTTCCGGTGTCTATCAAGAAAATTATCCGTCCGCCGTCTATACTGTTTCTCGCCAATCTGTCTGGATGCCACGCTAAAATCCCGTCCGCTTCGCCGCGTTCCATTCGTTTGAGCATATCATTGAAAATCGGTCTGCCCGGCTCCTTGGCTGTTTGTGATTCGCGGAAAGTCGCGGCGATCAAAAGATTTTCCCGCAAGGCAAATTCTTTTAATTCCGCTTCTTGCGCTTCCAACGACAAAACTTGTCTGTCGTCCTCGTCTGTTGATTTTCTAATGTATAAAAAATATTTCATATCGCTTTTGGGCTATTAAAAATTATCGCTTTGCTTTCCGCCTTCGGCGGAATAAAAAGGATTGACTCGCAAACTTTCGTTTGCCCGTTGCTTCGCAACGGCGAACCGCGTTTTGCTTTCGCAAAAGGTGGCGATTGAACCCAAAAAATCTTGGCAAATACTATACAATCTGCCTGCCGAGGCGCGAAGCGCCGAGGCAATAAACTCGCAACATACAATTTGGCTCCGAACGCTGAACGAAATCCGAACTTTTTTTAGCGAAAATCCGAACGCTGAATTTTGACGCTCCGCCCCGCCGCCGCTCGCTAACGCTCGCTCCGACAAAGAAAAGTTTTGTTCACAATTTTTTATTTGCGCGCGCCCGATTTTTTCTTCTAAAAGGAAAACAAAACTTTTCTTTGGCGGTCTGCTCTGAACGAGCAGGGCGGCGGGGCTTCGCGAGGATCGCCTGTCCGCCTCTGGCGGAGGCGAGGCGGAATTCCCCCCACACCCCCCTTCCGCCTCGCCCTCGCTTTGGACGCCGACGGAATTTGT
>DDMA01000004.1:0-5846 GCA_002340425.1 Patescibacteria group bacterium UBA2558
CATTAAAGCCGAGACAACAAAAAGTAGTATAAGTAACAATTTAGTTCCCTTATACTCAACTGGTAATATTTCTTGTTTGTCTTGTGCTACATATTTAAACATTACTACTCCTCAAGATTGTTTTCTTGTTCTTCTTTTTCTTCTTCCTTTTCTACTACTTTTTTCTTTGGCTTTTCTTTCTTTTTGACTTCTTCTTTAACAACTTCACTAGTAGCAAAAATAGTAATTCCAATATCGTTTTTGAATTTAGGATTTTGCATTAATCCAAAAATAATTCTCGCATTAGGAGACAATTCACTTATTTTTTCACTAATCAAGGAAAGCATTTGAAGTGATAAACTTTTATCCGACTCAACATTGAACATTACATTTTCTGCGTTTTCAAAAGGATATTCAAGAATTGGATTTTTTAGTAATTCTTCTGTAATTTCATCGACACTACTTGTTGATTTTGCTTTTGTAAAGTTTAAGTAGGCTGTTTTTTTCTTTCCTTCAATTATGCATTTAATATCCGCCCAATCAATATTTATCAATCCGGGCATATATATCGTCCTTAATAATCCTTCTAATGATTCTGATAAGCGATTATTCAAAAGATTTAAAGAATCATTAAAAGATATATCTCCTTTAGCTATTGAAAATATCTTCTCGTTAGGTAAAACCATACAAGCATTTAATGATTCCTTAATCCTTTCTAATGATTTCAAAGCAATATCCATTTTCTTTTTTCCCTCAAAAGAAAAAGGAAGTGTAAATATTCCCATTGAGTTTAATCCCATTTCTTCAGCAATTTTAACTAAAACAGGAGTTGCTCCTGTTCCTGTTCCGCCACCTAACGAAGAAACAAAGATATATAAATCTCTGTCTCCCGCAAAAAGATTTTTTATTCTTTCAATATCTTCTTTTGCCGCTTTTTCTCCTATTTCAGGATTTCTTCCTGTTCCTAACCCTTTTGTAATATTACTTCCAAAAGGAAACGATTTGACTGTAGTAGGCAAATTTTTTAGTGCTTGATTATCAGTATTAACAGCAACAAAATCAACTTTTTGAGACGAAAAATCTTTTAACTTCCGAGAAAGTTCTGCGATGATGTTACTCCCGCCGCCACCAACACCGATAATCCTAATTCTTACCTTTTTTGCTTTTACTGGTTCTGCCTCTTTTTTAATTTCTTTTTGTTTCGTTTCCATTTTGTTGATTATACACTTTTATTTTTCTATTTTCAACCTACTCGCAATATTTTCAAATGAATCGGCAGTCATACCACGCGGAACGATATGAAGATGAAAATGAAAAACAATTTGTCCCGATACTGCTCCATTATTATTATATATATTAACACCCGCACAACCTAAATCTTTCATTTTTTGAGCAATCTCTTTTGATGCAAAAATTACCCGTTTTAAGTCGTCTTTCTCGATATCAAATATATTTTCACTATGTTTTTTAGGAACAACTAAAGTATGACCTGGTGATGATGGATTGATATCTAAAAAAGCATATACAAAATCATCTTCATATATCTTATATGAAGGAATATCTCCTTTTATAATTTTACAAAATACGCAATCTTCCATAATTAATTTTTAATACCAAAATACGCAAAAAAACCAAAAAAGGCAAAGAATTCTATCGAAAAAAACGGGATTAGACCAATTAAACCAAACAAACCAAGAAAACCAATTTTCCATAAATCATCTGGCTCTTTTGAAATAATATATTCCATTGTTGAATAGACCGTCAAAAGAGAAAAACACAGAAATAATATCAATGTAAGGCCATACAGGAATGGTAAGGGAAAGAATTCTACTAACAGCAGTGATATTATTGCTAAAAAGAAAAGTATATATATTTGTTCTATTCTATTAAACATCATAATTATTGTATCATATTAAAAATAATTATCTACTGCAAACTTAAATTGCTCAACAAATAATTCCTTGAAATATTTTACATAGTTTTGTTCATAAAAAAGAATCATCCCCTTCTTATAATCAGATTCATTTACACTTCTATATGACAAAGGACAAATATCATTAGCTAAAAGGATTGCATTGCCTAATATTCTTGAGGTTCTTTTATTGCCATCTTCAAAGGGTTGTAAATAAGAAATCATTAAAATAGAAAGAAGTGCTTTTGAAAATGAATCCTTTGTTTTGTTAATTTTGTCTATAATCAAATTAATACTTTCAACTATTTGACTTCTATTGCTTGGTGGTAAGTATCTTGTTCCAATAATCCTAACCGGATTATTCCTTATACCATAGTTGATACCTAATCCTTTTGTAAGTAATTGATGAATTTTTTCTATTTCAAACAAATTAACTTTTTTAAATTTGTCTTTATTTTCAAGAATGTAATCAATCGCATCCTTGTGGTTTAATATCATTATTGCTTCCTCTTTTTTCTTCCCTACGGCCTCAATCATTTCTTTAATTAACATCTCTGTATCAATTAAGGTATAAGTATTGCCTTCAATTTGTGACGACTTCCAACTCAATTCAATCGTTAACCTTTCCATTTCTTTTCTAAATTGAGTTTTGTTCATTTTAGAGACAGAGTCTCTGTATTTTTTATTAATATCATTCAAATAACTATATTCTTTCTCAGTGAAAATTTCTTTTTTAAGAAAGTCCAAATTAAATAGTTTAACATCTCTTTCGTCTGGACCCTTATTAAAATAGTCATCAATATCAAAAAAATTATTGTTTAATAAATAATAACGAGTATTGCGCCCTTTGCCTTCTTTTTTAATTATTCCTAATTCTTGCAATAATTCTAAATCTCTTAAAACAGTAAAACGAGACACTCCAACTGCCTCAACTATTTGAGAATTACTCAAGGGATTATTTTTAGATAATAATCCTACTATATTTTTTTGTCTTTCATTTAATTGTTGCATAAAACTACCTTAATTGTAGCAAAAAGCAACAATTAACGCAACAATTAGTATCTCTTACTGTGAAAAGATCTTTTGCGAGTATATACTGGTTCAAGCTTGGCTTGCTCAACAATATTAAATCTCATTTTAATTAGTGCTTCTATCGCTTTAATGTTTTTTAGTTGACTAGGCGTCGCTAATGATATTGCTTTACCCTTTTTCCCTGCTCTTGCGGTTCTTCCAATTCTGTGAACATAGTCAGATGAAGAGTCAGGCAAGTCATAATTAATAACAAGTTCAATTCCTTTAACATCAAGTCCCCTTGCGGCCACATCAGTCGCTACCATAATTCTACTTCTTCCACTCTTAAAAGAATCAAGAGCTCTTTTTCTTTGTCCCTGTGATAAATCAGAATGTATCTCCGTTGCCTTGTGTCCATTTGAAATCAATTTCTTTGCTATATTCTTAACTCCATACCTAGTTCTTACAAAAATTAAAATTGATCCTTCATTTTCTTTAATTATCTTTTCTAAATATTTCATTTTGTCTTTTGCTTCTAAAACAATCATTTCTTGAGTAACGTTTTTAACTATTGTTCCTTGTGGGGCAACTTCAATTCTAATTGGCAACTTGAGATATTTTGTCGCCAAGTTAGCAATTAGAACAGGCATCGTTGCTGAAAAAAGCATCGTTTGTCTTTCTTTTGGAACTGACCTTAATATTTCCTCAATTTGAGGTAAAAATCCCATATCAAGCATCATATCTGCCTCATCTAAAACAAGTGTTTTAATTTGGTCTAACTTAATTGATTTTCTTTTAAGATGATCAATTAATCTTCCAGGTGTAGCAATAATTAAACGAGGTCTTCTTTTTAATTCAAAGAATTGCCTGCTAATATTCTCACCACCGATTAAAACAATTGTGGTAATGTTCAATCTATCTGCTAACTTTTTGATACTTTCATTGACCTGCAAGGCAAGCTCACGAGTTGGAACAAGTACAAGAGCTTGACCACTACTTGAAAGTAGCTTTTGGATAATTGGAATACCAAAGGCGAATGTCTTGCCTGTTCCTGTCTGAGCAATACCAACAATATCAGTTCCTTTTAGAGCAACTGGAATTGCTTGTTTTTGAATTGGAGTTGGACTTGTAAGCGAAAGCTTGTCTAATATCTTTAATATATTAGGACTAACTCCAATATCTGAAAAGTTTGATTCTAATAATTTAGAATCTTGTTCGTTTGTTTTTGTGTTCATAAAATAAGAGACCCGATTTCTCTAAGGCCCCTTATTAGAACAGAGATTCGAATCTATTTGATTATGAGAATGATATATCACAAAANNATTTGCCTTTAAAAACTTGACAAAAAACTTAACAATAATAGTATATAAATATAATTTACAGGAAAAAACACCTCTTAAGGTTTCGTCCTTCGGCGGTGTTTTTTTACTGTTCGGAGGCAGGGACTCGAACCCCAATTGCCAGGGCCAGAACCTGGCGTCCTACCATTAGACGACCTCCGAATACGCTAGTAGCATATCTCTTTTTGAGTTTTTTATCAATTCTTTAAGTACTTTCTAACAGCAAAGTATGATGAAAGCACCCCTAATCCAACACCAATTAAAAGTTGGAGAATTAGAATTATTAAAATGTTTGATTGGAAAAATGATAAGGCATCAAATCCCATAAACAAATTGATAAAATGTTGATTTAGAGTAAATAAAGAAAAAGTAAAGACAATAAAGGAAAAGACCGCCGCAAATAATCCACAAAGAATTCCTTGGAATAAGAATGGTCCTCGAATAAATCCATTAGTTGCTCCTACTAATCGCATTATTTCAATTTCTTCTTTCTGAGAAAAGATACTTAATCTCAAAGTATTAAATGTAACAATCACAGCAATTAAACTCAAGAAAATTGTTAAAGTAATTCCTATTCTTTGAATATTCTGTGTTAATTCTCTTAAAGAATTAATCATCGCCCCTCTTTCATAGTCATTAACTTCAGCAATTGATTCAATATAATCACTTCTTCTTACATATTCCGCTATATCAGTATATTGATCAGTGCTTTTCGCTTGAATTCTAAGGGTCGCTAAGAAAGGATTGACATCAAGTAACTCAAGCGCTTCCATATATTGATTACCTTCATTCTTTTCTACAAAGGCCTCGTATGCCTCTTCTGGTGAGACATAGTCAACCTTTTTTATCTCTGGTAATTGCACCAATTCTTCTCTAAACTCAAGAATTGTTGCTCTTGGTGTCCCTTCCTTAAAAGTTACTGAAACATCAATTTTATTCTCTATCTCCGAAATCAAATAATCAATGCCTCCTTGGAAAAAAAACAATGATGTTCCCAGAACAACCGCAATAAAAATTACTAATGATGTTGCGAAAGTAAGAAAGCCCTGTCTCCAGAATCCTTCCCACCCATTTTTGATTATTTTTGTAATTGAATCAAACATATTATTTATAATGAAAATACTCCGTTTTCCTCATCCCTAATTATTCTTCCATCTTCTAATGTAATTACTCTTCTTCTTAATGAATTGACAATGTCTTTGCTGTGTGTTGATAAAATAACAGTTGAACCTGCCTCATTAATTTTCAATAATATCTTAGCAATATCTCTTGAGTGGTATGGATCTAAGTTCCCTGTTGGTTCATCGGCGAGTATAATTTCCGGACGGTGAATCAATGCCCTTGCAATTGATGTTCTCTGTTTTTCTCCACCAGATAATTCTTTTGGTAAACGATCTGCCTTGCTCTCTAAGCCAACTAATTCTAAAACTTGCATCACTTCATCTCTCACAAGTTTATTGTTAAAATTAAATGCTTCTAAGGCGTAAGCAACATTTTCATAGACCGTCTTATATCCTAACAACTTAAAATCCTGAAAAACAAAACCAATCTTTTGTCTTATCTTATACGCCTCACTTTTTTTTACATCTTTAGTATTGATACCA
>DDMA01000004.1:5859-46945 GCA_002340425.1 Patescibacteria group bacterium UBA2558
TGCTCCTGATCTTCCACAAAGAATAACAAACTCCCCCGGGCTAACACTAAAGCTTACATCATAAATAGCCACTTTTGGTTCTTTAGCAATATTTGGTGGATATTCTTTTGAAACATTTTTGAATTCTATCATAATTTAATTTCTTCTTCTATAAATTGATCTAAATCACCATCTAACACACGCTCTACTTGACTTGTTTCTACGCCTGTTCTTAAATCCTTAACCATTTTATAAGGATGAAGAACGTATGAACGAATCTGATTACCCCAACCCACGGAGACCTTGTCCCCTTTAATTTTGGACATCTCGGCTTCTTGTTTTTCTAAATTGTGTTGATACAATCTTGCACTAAGCATTTGCATTGCTCTTTCCTTGTTTTTTCCTTGTAATCTTTCTGACTGACAACTAACTACTATTCCTGTTGGTATATGAGTCAATCTTACTGCTGATTCTCTTTTGTTTACATACTGCCCTCCCGGTCCAGATGCTCTGTAATAATCAACTCTAATATCATCACTATTAATTTCTACTTCACTCGCTTCAACTTCTGGCAAAACCTCTACTGAAGCAAAAGAGGTATGTCTCAAATTCTGTGATGAATAGGGAGAAATCCTAACCAATCTATGAACACCTGATTCTCTTCTTAAAAGCCCATAGGCATATTTACCTTTTACTGAAAATGTAACTGACTTGATTCCTTTATCTTCCCCAACTGATTTATCTAACACTTCTGTCTTAAAGTTTTTCTCTTCGCAATATCGCTGATACATTCTAAAGAGCATCGCCGCCCAGTCCTCTGCTTCAATTCCTCCTGCACCTGAATTTATCGTTACCATCGCACTACCTTTATCATACTTGTTATTAAAAAAAAGTTCAACTTCTTTTTCTTTTAATTCTTTTTCAATTCTTTCTAACTCTGATACCAATTCTTCTTCACTCAATATTTCAAACATTTCTTCTAAGTCGTTGATGCTATTTTTAATCTGAGAGATGCTTTCAACCTCTTCTTTCAATTCTGAAAGCTCTGTTGAAACCTTCACTGCCCTTTCTTTATTATTCCAAAAGTCATCTCTCTGTACTTCTTTGTCTAATTCTTTGATTTTTACAATCTTATTGTCTAAGTCAAAGACGGTCCTCTAAAACGAGGATTCTATTTTTCAGCTCTTCAATTGTTTTTTCTTTTTCCATACAATTATTATATCAGAAAAATTGAAAATTAGAAAATTAATTCGTTGTAATTATCTTTTTTGATAACCTTAAGCTCTGAGTCGGGATAAGTATCTAAGAATAATTTTACTCCTGATAATCTACCACTGCCCAATTTAATCTTATATCCATAGAGTTTTCCATTTTTTTCTTCTAAATAATCAATTTCTTTTTTATCATGAGTTCTCCAAAAATACATATTGTAATCATTTCCATGATTACTATTTATTTTTACCCTTTCACTAATAATAAAATTTTCCCAGAATTGACCTGCATCATTTCTTCTGTCTAAGGAATTAAAATTATTAATTAAAGCAGTTCTTACTCCGTTGTCAAAAAAGTATATTTTTCTTAATTTTCTTAATTCATTTCTCAGATTCCTACTGAATGGCTTTAATTCAAAAATAACAAATGCTTTTTTAAGTATCTCTATATAATTAGCAACAGTTTTCTTGTCTATATCTAAAAAATTAGAAAGTTCGTTATAGGAAACTTCATTGCCCACCTGAAGAGCAAGGGATTGTAATAATTTTTCCAAGATATTAGGATTTTTAATATTTTGATATTGTAAAATATCCTTATAAAGATAACTCTTTGCTATTAGTTTAATGTTTTCTTCTGCTTCGGCTGATTTGATGATTACTTCTGGATAAAGTCCATATATCATTCTGTTTTCTATCGTTCTGTCAATTTCTATTTTATTTTTTTCCGGATTTAATTCTTCAATAGAAAATGGATAGAGATAAAATTCATACTTTCTTCCTGTTAATGATTCTGTTGTTTTATTTGCTAAATCAAAAGAGGACGAACCAGTGGCAATAACTTGAACATCCTTAAAATTATCTATTATTAATTTTAAGGTAATTCCAATATTTTTAACTCTTTGAGCTTCATCGATTATTATAATCTTTTTGTCCCCAATCAGTTCTTTCAAAAATGTTGATGTTTTACTTTCAAGTTTTTCCCTAATATCTGGCTCATCACAATTAAAATATATTGAATTAGAAAGATTCTTTTTTTGTATTTCTTTAACTAAGGTGGTCTTTCCTACTTGCCTAGGACCATACAAAATAATCACTTTCCCCTTAAAAAACTTATCTTCTAATCTGCTTTGAATTGTTCTTTTTATTGTATTCACCATATTTATACTAAATTAAGGGACTCTACTCCCCTAATTGTATATAAATTAGGAGAATAAGTCAATTTTTACCCTTGGTTAAGCATTAATTTTAATGAAAAGATAGCATCATTTTTCAATTTAGCCCTTAGTGAATCTTTTTGAGAATCACTAACTAATTCTCCAAGACCATCTAATATGTGCTTATTATCCATTGCTTCTAATTTTTCAATACATTTTTCTAATAATTCCCTATATCCCATTCCAGACCTTTTTTCTACTATTTCTTTATTTATAGGCCAATTATTTCTAGCAAAATACTCAACATCAAAAATATCTCTGCTTGTCTTGCCAATCCTTTCATACATTACCATTAATTTGTGAGCAAACATATCCTCTTGAACCATAACGAGCATAGATATTCCAAGAAATGTTTTAACTTCATATTTAGAACCAAATTGTCTGCGATTTACTTCAACCTTAATATTCTGAGCTTTTGGATTGTAAGAAATTACATTTTTCAAATTATGTTTTTGCATATATGAACTTGTAATCTTGCCGTAATTGGCAACAATTTTGTTAATTTTTTCAAAAACATCATTTTCTCTTGTTTCATCTAACAAGTCAAAATCTAAATCAACAGATTTTCTAGGCAAATCGTAAAAAAGCATAGTAGCTGTGTCACCCTTAAATCCCAAACAAGAAGCAATAGATACGTCAGAATAAATATCTTTTAATATTTGCAATAAAATGTTTTTGTGTTTTGAATATTCTAATGTCATATTATTTATTCTGCTCTTTCTTAAAATAATTATTCACCTCTCTTTCCAATCTTTTATTATTATATATAGGCAAGATTTCAAATACCTTTTCCCAATTTAATGTTGATAAGTTATCAAAATAGTATTTTTTATTAGTATATAAACGATCTAAAAATGCTCTTTCAGGAGTAGCAATTGCATAGCAATCATTATGAATTATTCCTAAATTATTACTTAAAACATAATCTTTCATCCTAATAAATGATATTTTTTGATTATTAACAATTATTTCACGACTTACATATGAAGCAACAAAAATATTATTATAATACTGAAAATTAATACCACTTCTTGTTAATACTGTTTCAAAGCTGATATAAGAAGGCGTATAAATACGAGTTGCTAATTCAAATTGATTATAATCCCCATCTTTGGCATACAATCCCCTGTAAACTCTAATCAACTTGCCTGCTCTGGTGTATTTTTTTAATCTATTATTGATAATCTTGTTATCTTTCTCTTTCCATAACAAAGAAATGTCTTTTGTTGAAAAGATTGTTTGTCGAGACCTTAATAATGTCTCTAAATATTCACCTTTTATTGGTTTTTCATTCATTTTTTAACTAGAAGGGTCCTTAAAGTAACCTTCTAGTTAAAATATAGCATATATTTCAAAAAATACAATAAAGAGATTCTCTTTCTATTTAGATACTTAAAACAATAGTTTTACATTAAAAATTTATAGTAATTTTCCCTATTAATTGTTTGGTATTGTGAATTTTTGTAAGTTTCTAAAAATATAGAGGGTGCTTTTGAATGCTCTCTATTTAACTTAAACTCATAGGCAAATAACTTGCCATCTCGTTCTTCTATAAAGTCAATTTCTTTCTGATCGTATGTTCTCCAGAAATAATAATTAGCAAAAATATTATTATATTTATTCCTTTTTATTCTTTCTAAAATACAAAAGTTTTCCCACAAAAATCCAGCATCATTTCTTATATCCAAAGAATTAAGATTCTTAATTAAGATATTTCTTACACCTAAATCATAGAAATAGATTTTTATTGATTTTGAAATCTCATTTCTTAAATTTCTACTAAAAGAGTTAATTCTAAATAAAATAAAACATTGTTCTAATATATCAATATATTTTTCAACAGTTATTCTATTAATTCCTAATTTAGAAGCTAACTCATTATAAGATACTTCGCTACCTACTTGCAGTGCAAGAAATTGTAGCAACTTAACGATGATGCTTGATTTTTTAATTTTATCAAAACTTAAAACATCTTTGAATAAATAACTAGAAGCTATTTCCTCTAACTTACTTGCCGCCTCTTTATCTTCAGAAAAAAATACATCAGGATAAGTTCCATATCTTAAGATTTTTTCTAATTTAGAATCTATATACAAAAAACCATTATCCCCCATTATTTCTTCCACAGACAAAGGAAATAAGTTAAAAACTATCTTTCTTCCTGTTAGTGGTTCATTTATTTCATTAGCCAAATCAAAAGACGATGATCCTGTTGCTATAATTTGCAACTCAGGATAGGTATCAATTAAAATCTTTAGAGTTAACCCTATATTCTTAATTCTCTGAGCTTCGTCTAAAATAATAATATTATGATCGCCTAGAAAATCTTTAATTCTATTAGCTTCTGGAATAGACAAAGCATCCTGAACAGAAATTAAGTCACAATTAAAATAACTATATTGACCCTTGTAATCATCAGCTATCTTTTTAACCAATGTTGTTTTACCAACCTGCTTAGCTCCATAAATAATAATCACCTTTCCTTTGAAAAGATTTTCTCCTATATTTTTCTCTATTTTTCTATTAATCATACTCTAATATTATTATTTGTCTTAATTTTGATATTACAATAACATTATTTCTCTTAATTTTGATATTGTCAAGTATAAGGCCTAATATAAAAAAAGAGGAGTAAATTAATTGCTCCTCATTTTGGCATTTATAAAATGGTCATTAAATTGGTTTCACCTCCTCTTGTCTTTTCCGAGCAAGCATCATTTCTGTCACCCATAGCCATCCACTTCTTCTTCTGGCAGTTCTAAGTCCAGTTCCTCTCGTAAATCTCCAAGTTTCGCTCCAACGACATCATATATCTGTTCAAGTGTTTTATCTATCTGAATATCCAATGATTTCACTTGAAACAATAATGTTTCCATTTCTCGAAGTATCTTAGCCAGCTCTGAGTTTTCCATTATTATTTCCTGAACTGTTTGATCGTAGTTTAGTTGCAACCCGCATATCTTTTGGTTAAGCCGAGCTTTCTCATCGCTCATCAATATCACTTCTGCAGTCTTCTCAAACAACCAACTTTGAGTAGAGTAATCAGTATCTTTTTCAATCAACTGCTCCCACAATTTAGTTTGCTTTCGCAACTGGTCAACAAACCATTGTCTTGTTTTCTCAGTCATTTCTTCCACCTTCAATAGTTCTTTTTTCACATTTACCTTCGAAGTCACTACCTTGACCGACAAGAGCCAAAGCCCTCATCAACTCATCTTTCAGAAGACGATATCCCATTATTTTTGCCTTTTAAAGAACCATGACTATACTACAATATGATATACAATAACAAGGAAATATTGTCAATAAAAATATTTATCTTCTTAATAAAAACTAATCTTATCAAACTAATTACATTTTCTTTTTTTGTGTCACTTTTGGCTGCTAATAATGTAAGTGCTAAATACTTCAGCATTAATTTCAATTTGTTTCTTACTTTTTCAATAAAAAACCTAGTTAAAAAACTAGGGAGAATTTGTCCTCCTTTACCCTCAAACTCTGCAATTACAAGTTATCCCAAAGTGTTTCTTTTTTGATATCGCCCCTAAAATCTATTCCACCTTTTTTCCCTTGATAAATTATAACTTTTTTAACATTTTAATTACAATCTAAATAAGAGAAAACTAATCTTTATTAAAGTTTTTTATTCCTAAGTAATTTTTTTGAAAAAATATTTCTAAAATAATACCGCAGGGAGAAATCCACTTTTATTAATATTTTTTTTAGAAATAATGTAAAAATCTTTTATTCCTAGTGATTGTGATAATTGACCAAGCCTCTCATAATCTTTTTCAATTCCGCTTATTTTTACCTCAAAAGATATTTTTTTATTTAAAATTATATCTATCTCCGCTTTATTTTTTTTATTACAAAAAGATAATTCTCCAAAAAGCGCAAGTTGATTTACAACAGCATTCTCAAGGAGCTGAGAATCGTTTACATGGCCAATAATAGTCAATATTCCCGTATCACTAAAATATATTTTTTTCCCTCCGGCTACCGACCTATCAATTCCTTTCGAAAATTTAGATAGTAATCTTATCATGAATGTCTTTTCTAAAAATTCAAGATAAGAATATATTTTAACTCTTGAAACGCCTAATTCACTACTTATCCTTGTTACATCTATTAATGATCCGACCCTTGGAACCAGTAATAATATTAAATCTCTTAATTCTCTAATATTTTTGTAATCGGTCATTATTTGAATATCTTTTTCAAAAAATGAAGTAAAAATATTTTTAAGTATCTGTTTTTTTGTTTCATTGTCATTGGTAAGCACCACCTCGGGAAATCCTCCGAATTTAAGATAATCTTCATAGTCACTTTCTAATTTTTTAGACAGAAAATAATCATAATTTTTAATAACACTATTAATATCATTAATCATGGCCTCTTCTTTTGATATCTTATCTTTGAAATAAAGATACTCTCTAAATCCTAAGGGTGATAATTGATACAAGAATTTTCTACCACTTAGTGACTCAGGAAAAAGATTTTTCAAGTAAAAGTTAGATGATCCAGTTACAATAAATTTAACCCCATAATGGTCTATAAGATATTTAATAATTTTAGTAATTTCTGGATAATTCTGAATTTCATCAATAAAAATAAATAATCTTTCTTTGTTGTTGTTAACCATCTTTAAGAGTCTTTCATAGATATTTTTATATTCGATATCTTCAAATATCTTCTGGTCTAATGGGTTATCAAAATCAAACCATAATTTTGAATGGCTTTCAACTTCATCAAAAATCTGCCTCATCAAAGTTGTTTTTCCTACTTGCCTTGAACCAACAATGACTATCGCATTCTTATGATTAATCTGCTTATTAATTTCATCAAAAATCAATCTTTTCTTCATTTTGTTGTGTATTATATTAATTACAAATATGACACTATTTGTAATTAAATTATTACACTTGTCTTAACAGATGTCAAGTCCAACTTCTTAAATTCCAGTTTGAAGCACCATAGTTTAAAAAAACAAAAAACCATTGTTTTTAGGATATAATGTAATTAATAAGAAAACATAAAATCTAAAACAATGGCTTACCATCATTTTACCACAGAAAATAGATTCAAAATACAGTCTTGGATAGAAATTGGATTGCCTAAAGCAGAAATGGCTCGACGATTAGAAAAAGACTACTCGGCTGTATTTGAATAAATAAGGAATTAAAAGAATCCTTAATCAGAGGATTGAAAAAGAAAAAGTCCCCTGATCAGATAATTCTTTCACCTACTCTGAAGAAAGAAATATAGTTTCTTTTTTGAGACAGAAGAGAAGTATTGAAAGATAAAACGGTTAAATCTTTTTCTTCTCTTTCTAAAAAGAAAAGAAAAGCCAGTGTCACAAAAGGAAATTAACAAGACGGTGAGAGAGATGAATAATCGTCCCAGAAAGAGGTTGAGCTACCTCACTCCCTATCAAGTTTTTGTTAAAGAAATGAATCCTAAAACTATCGTGCCTTCAAACTAGAATGTAGGATGGTAATGTGCACACACATATTGCACTTTTGCGACGGTCTAGAGGCATATGTCAAAAATAAAACAAAACATTTTTCTAAAAGAAAAAGATCACTATAACCTTTTGGTACTTACCTTGAGAATAGTAAGCTTCGTGAAAGCACGAATCGTGATCTTTATTTACCTCAACTGTTTAGTTGTTAATTTTTCTTTTTTCTAATTTTCCTTTCACCGAGCTGAAGACGGATAAAACAGAAAAGAATAATAAACATTATAAGCAATGAAATGCCTATAATAAGCCAATTATTCAAGACATAACCCGCAATCAGCCCTGTAATTCCTACAACTAGCCCTCCTCCAGCTGGAGGCAAAATAGATGGACAATACATTTTTCACCTCCTTCCTTTACCAGTTTTGATTTATCTTAGCAAAGCTGAGATAGTATGCATATAGCATTACCACTGCCTGGAACCAACCATATAATATCTCTGGAATCAGAGATATCCTAACTATGAGATCACCTCCTTTTAAATTCTTAACATACTTCAATCTATAAAGCCCATCAAGATATCCCAAAGAAATAACCCCTATTAACCAGGGATTTATTCTCCAGGGTATATTTTTACTTAACATTATAAATATTAAAATTAAAAGATAGGTTTGAATCACAGTCAGGAAAACAAACAAAAAGTGATTTAGAATATCTCCTCGAGTAGCTTTGTTCCAACCATGTTCACATAGGCTGTCTACACCACCTCGCAACCAGCGAAGACGCTGTTTCCATAGGGCTTTAAGAGACAAAGGAACATCGGTCCAAGCTCGCATATCAAGATTAACAGTAACTTTCCATCCTTTCTCTTTATAACGAATGGTAAGTTCGTAATCTTCAACAAGATTTCCCTCATCATAAAAACCAACTTGTTGAAGTGCCGTCCAACGATGGAGGGCTGCCATTCCGTGAACAACCTTAATCCTATCAAGAGTTTCCACCCGCTGAGAATCAAACATTGCATATTCTAATTTTTGAAGTGTATATAATAACCACTTCCAAGGATTATAACCCTGATATTCTAACGTCCCTGCTATTGAACAGACTGCTGCTAATTGAGGATTTGAAGATAATGTTTTCCATCCTTCTTTAACTGCTTCAGAATTTATTCTTGTATCCGCATCCATTAATAATACTGCATCAATCTCTTTACCAACTAAAGTTCTAAGAGCTTGATTAATCGCTCCTGCCTTTCGGTGCATATTATTAACGGTTTCCATCAAATTAACAGTAGGATAACTTTCTTGCATCTTTTTAACTAATAGTACTGTTTGATCTGTGCAGTTATCTGCTACTACAATAATGTTAACTGGTAGAGTTTGTTTTAGAAGATCATAAATTGTTTTTTCAATAACACTCTCTTCGTTGTGAGCTGGAACTATAACAACAATGTTCGGCTTCATTTTCATTCTCTCTTCCATTTTCATCACCTCCTTTTTTTTAATTTTTAAAGAACTATCATTTTCACCTGAATTGGAATTTAGAATTATCTCTAATCTTCCAACCATTATCGATATATCATATTTAATTTTATTTGCCAAGCAAGCGAGAATCATCAAGTACTTAAATTACTAACCAACTAAAACTGCCATGTGTGTGTATAAAAAACAATATAGAAATAATTTATTGTTTTATCTTCTTATTAGTAACTAACCTTTTGCTTCTTACTTTTCTTATAAAAAACCTAGTTAAAAAACTAGGGGAGGTTATTCTACTTTGCCCTCAAATTTTGCAACAACTTTGTTGTTGCTATAGGCGTAGATTCTCATATCTCTGCCTCTTTCTTTTCTTTGTGACACAATTACATCTTCATATTCTCCATAATCAATAGTTATTGGAGTAGACCATTGCTGTTCACCTTCATCACTATAGGTCATAACATAGTCTATTGTAATTGGTAAATCCCCAGAATTGCAGAGACGAGCATATGTCCCTTCCATCGGCCATTTCTTCATCACAGAAACTTTCACAATTTCTATTAATCCACCCTGAAAATTAATCTTTCCTTTGTAAACAACATCACCTTCAATCTTAGTGATGTCGCTTTTTCTAATGATTACTTGATAAAATCTGGCAGGTATATCATTACCAAAATTAAATCTTGCTTTGCCTTTTCCAGATGCAATTTGTTCCCTAGTAAGAAATACTTTGGATTCTGTTCCACCATCACCTATAAAGACAAGTAGATCATCTGGTGGGCCATTTATGGTAAGCTCCAGTACAATGCAATTATGCGAACCAGGCATTAATACCTCGTGTTCAACAGTGTATAAACTGTCAGGTACCGCTTTTCCTACTGTACTACGTTCTGTAATTAGAACGCAGACCATTGCCACTAAGGTGGCAAGCACAATTTGTTCCATTTTTTCCTCCGAGACAGCCGAACTCTTAAAGAACCAATGACTATCCTTTGATAGATATATAGCAATAAGAAAACATTGTCAACAGAAATAATTTATTGATTGTATTAATTTTTGAAGAGCTATTTTTATCTATCCCTGTTGTCTCACAAGCTTTTTCAATTTATATTATCTTCTACAAACTGCCTAAATAAAACTACTCTATTTTTATCTTTTTCATTTAAAATTAATGGTTCTATGTCTTTTGCTAAAAGATCAAAATCAATTTCTTTTGACTTATCTAAAAGATACCTTCTAAGCTCTTTATTATTTTTAATGCCAAGTTCCTTATTTAAAAAATCAAAATTAGGCGTTGCTCCAATCCCATAAAGAAAAACAATATCAAAAAAGTCCCTTCCCATAATTCTTTTACGATTAAATGTAGTATAAATTTTTTGGGATAATAAAATATCTTTCGGTGTTGTGTATATTTTAGTAAAAACTTCAAATTTATTTAAAATTACTTCATCAGGAACATAATCAAACATTTTAGGAGCGACATCTACTTGAATAAGAATTTTTTGGTTTAAAAGTGGAGAAATATCCAAATTGAAAAGGAGCTCAGGAATACGAATTTTAATTCTAAGATTATTTTTTGTTTTAACTTCAATTTCAACTTTAAGCCCTTCTCTTTCTAAATTCTCTTTAATAATTTCTCCTAGATTAGTAAATTCATCTAAATCAATCCCGAAACTATCAAAATCTAAATCCTCAGAAAAACGAGCATTATTATATAATATTCTTAAAGCTGTCCCTCCTAAAAAAGATAATTTGTTGGCACACTTGCTTTCAAAAATTATATATAAAATTTTACATTGCAAGTACTCCTTTAAGATACTTTCTTTGTGACTTCTTAAAGAATTAGGATATTGTTCGAATATTTGTTGCAAATTAATCATTTTGAATAGTTTTTAAGAATACCTCTAAGCGTTTATTAAGCTTTTTATTCTTGAATTTAGAAAGATATTTATTCAATTTATCTAAATTAATATTTTCATTAAAAGAATTATTATTTATTCTTAATTCTTTGAAATCGTTTTCTGTTTTTAATTCAGAGTGCAGATAAATATAATCTAAAATTGCTTTTTCAGCATCAGCTATAAGCACTTTTTGATTTGAATTACTTATAAAATGATAACCCCAGAATAAACTTTCTTTAATGTGTCTATAACTAAAGCTACCAATAGGATTGTTAAAAGTATTCGTCTTTTTTGTGCTTACGGAAGTAATTTGAAAAATTTCTTCAGGAATTAATCCATAATATTTAAGAGCTTTCTCAAGAGAAATATATGATGGCTCATAAATTTTGTTTGCTATAAGAAATAGAAAATAATCATCTATCTTTTGATCCGCAAAAGCATAAAAGCCTTGCTTTATTTTAATCAGGAAACCATCTTTCTGCCACCTACTAATTTGTTTATATGAAAAATCAGGGAAACTTTTATATATATTTTCTAAGGAAAATACTCCATAGGGAATTAAACGCTTTTGAAAATCTATTTTATTCATTTTGTTTCTTTAATAGGACATTTTTGTCCCTTTCCAGAATTTTAATAACTTTTTAATTTCCTTTTTTTCATTTTTTGTTGTTTTTTTGCCTAATTTTGCCATAATCATATCATTATATCGTTTACATACTACCAGTATCATTTATTAGTAATTTCTTTATAATAAGGAACAAATTTTATATCTGTATTCCCAATATTTTTATTAGTATTTAGACCTAAATTTATAACTTTTGCTTCTTTGGGTTTGTAATTATTGATAAAACTTCTAAAAGACCTTGTTATTTCTGCTTTCAAAGAATTAGAGAATTTGACCTCAATGGGCAATAGAGATAAGCCGTCCCTAACTATAAAATCTACTTTCGCCCTCTCTTTAGTTCTCCAAAAATTAATACTTTTTAAGTTTCCTTCTATTTCTTTATTTATTTTGTTGTATATAAAATTTTGAAAAATTAGTCCCAATTGTTCATTATCTTCTACCCTACCAAACATAATCAGAGAAAAGTTTCTCAACCCTAAGTCAATAAAATATACTACCGGAGATTTGGTAATTTCTTTCTGTTTATTTGTAAAAAATGGCTGTACTATCTTTATAATAAAAACTTTTTCTGCGTACCATAAATATTTCTTAAGAGATGGAACAGATAATCCTGTTTGCGTTGCAAGATTTGTATAGTTTATTAGCTGTCCAGTTTGACTAGCTAATATTTTAATCATTAAAACAAAAGCATCTATTCTATCTGATTTTAAAAGATAAATTATGTCTTTTTCTATACAACTACGAAATATTTGATCTATAATACTTCTTTTCTCTTTTTCTGTTTCTTCAAGTATAACTCTAGGATAGCCCCCAAAGTTCAAATACTCTTTTAAGAAATTAAATGTTTTTTCTTTTTCTATTTCAAAAAAATCTTGAAGATTATCTTCATACCTATATTCAGTTTTAAAATTAACAAACTCCTCAAAATCAACGGGGCCCATAAAAAAATCTTTCTTTCTTCCTGCCAAAGATTCATTTATTTCTTCTTTTAATTCCAAGCTACCTGATCCAGAAATAATAAATTTATATGGCAATCCTAAATCATATATTCCCTTAAGAAATAATCCGGCATTTTCTTTTCTTTGAATTTCATCTATAAAAACAAAACCTCCGTCCTTACCTAAGTTTAATTTTATCTTTCTTAGAAGTTCTTCTTGAGACTTAAAAAATACACTATCCAATTCATAGTCCAAACTTAAAAAAATTGATTTTTTACCCTCTTTATCTAGATATTTTTTAATTTCATTCATTATTGTTGTTTTTCCAACCTGACGAGGGCCAACAATTAAAGAAATCTCTTTTTATCGATTAGTACGATAAAAATAAAAGTCAAGTTTGTGTTTTCTCGGGTTAATTGATGTAAGGCAACATTAATATCACTTCACCTTCTTCAAAAGTATCTTGTATAGAAAATCCCCTCAGTCATAACCAATAACAAAGGCAATAGCTGGAGAAACATATGTAATGCTCTCTATTGATCTATCGCTACAGCCACTAAAACACCCACTATACCAGACAGAAACATCATCACAGAATACTTTACATCAAACCCTACATTCTTGTAACTATACTGGTGCTTAAGGTATCCGATCAGTCCCCTTGTGGCACCACCACCAAACCCGCTTATTAATACAGGAATAATGTAATCATATTTTTATATATTATTTATTAATTTATTTTATTATTAAAAAGAGAAATCATTAGAACGATAGCTTTTTCTCATTTCTTGAGTGATAATCTTTTTTTTATTTTAATTAAAGGAATAAAAAAATACCTTTTATTAGTCAGGTAAGGATATCTTTATTTTTTTATCTGCATGAAGTATTAATTTAGGAGTCAAAAAGGATCCTTCTAATTCAACTAATTCCACGAAAATTCCATTCTTTCTTGCATATTTTAGTGCAGGAACACAATCCGTATCATTAGATAATAGTATTATCTTTGATACTAATTTATTGTGAGAATAATTAGCTATATCTAGTCCTATTCTCATATCTACACCTTTTTGTTTAAAGATTGGCTCAAAATCATCATCTGTCAAATTATCCTTTCCTATAGATTCTTTTTTTAATGCGTACCCTTCAAACTTTAGCTCCCCTTTCCTTATAGCAAAAAAGTCTTTCTGTCCTAACTCATACAATAAGGGACTTTTATTTTCAAATTCTTTTGTTTCTTGACTTATCGGAAGAGTAGTCCTTCCTTCATACAGAGGACAGTCATAATATAATACCCTTAATAGGCATTCTTCATCTCCTTTGATTATTTCTCTTAGACATTTCTCTATATATCCTGAATTGTATTTCTTTTTTTTCTTTTTAGTAATTTTTCTAAGATATCCTCCATCTATTAATAAAATTGTTTTTTCCATATTTTTATTTATTTGTATATAAAATGTATAGAAAAAGAGGGCGACAAGGCCCTCTTCTCTAGATAATGCTCGCCTACGAGCCTAGCGGATATGTTTGTATATTATCACAAGGCCTAATTTAATGTCAAGTATTTATTATCTTAGAGATCCTGCCATAAAATACGACTCAGGGCTTGTTGACAATTTCACTTCTTTTGTAAACTTACTTACTAGGTCTTTTTTGTTACTTTTTATGTATTTTATTGCTTCATTTGATATTTTACTTCGTCAGTTATTTTTATTTTTATTTACTACAACTAAAACAATAGCAATTATTAATTAACGAACCTTCTTCAAAAGTATCTTGTATATTCCATCTAGAAAGTCCCCTCCTGCGTAACCAATGATAAAGGCAATAGCGGGAGAAACATATGTAATACCCTCAAAGGATATCATTGATTGATCTATCGCTACAGCCACTAAAACACCCACTACGCCAGACAGAAACATCATTACAGTAAAATACTTTACATCAAACCCTACATTCTTGTAACTATACTGATGCTTTAGGTATCCAATCAGTCCCCTTGTAGCACCACCACCAAACCCACTTATTAATACAGGCAATAATGCAATCATATATTTATGTATTATTTATTATTAAAAAATAAGTAAATTGACTTTTGAAAATTATTATTACAATATCAATACAGTATGAGAAAGGGCGTCGACCGTTAGGACGATAGCTCTTTTTCATTTCTTATTTCATTTTATACACCTATAAGTGTATATATACACACCTCTAATATCAATACCGATGATATAACAAATGAATTACTATATCACCAACTTACCCTGCATTAATAAATGTATTATTAATCTTATTATCACCATTAAAAGCTCTTCCTTGTTCATTTGATTCAATGGCTTGTCTATTTCAAAAGGAAGCTCTATATCAACATCACCATTATTGTTTTCTCTAATAAATGTTTGCGCTGTTAAGGAATAAAAAGAAGATTCTTGTCCCATATCACTGTCAGCTAATACAGGAATAACAGTAACATATCCAACAGTGCTTCCAACTCCTGAAATAATTATTTCTCCCTCTTGATTACCATTAAGAGGTATAAACTTCACAACATTTTCTCCTGATGTTTTTTTAATAATATATGGGACATTTACTATTTTTGAAGAGGGATTAGAAAACTTAATGGTTAAAGTATCTTTACCACCTGTATATCTCTGCCAATGAGCTGAATAGTTACTTAGTGTTTGTCCTGTGTATAGCGTATTATCTCCTGAGAAAGGCAAGAAATTAGAAAAAGGAACAAGAAATACTTTACTTAACTTCTCATTCTTAAAACAATACTTGCTCCCTGCTGAACAATCATTGATATATGATGCGATTGCCCAATTAGTAAAGACATCAGCAAATGTTTCTTTATATCCACTATTTCTAAGCACTTCTTCAATGCTTTCTACTCCTACCTTTTTACTATCAAGAGAATTAGATAATATCCTTATACCATAGTGATCAACTAAATAATGAACAAAAGCATTAACTACTCCATAGTTGTAATTACTATTATCCCAATTAGTTAGAGATGTATGTGGTCTTTCAATAAATGAATCAATTCTTGAATCAAGATATGAATCATCACCATCATTATACCCTAGCATTGTCACCGCATACTCTGCCCTGGCTTCATTGAGCCATGTGTCCTCCTTTGTTCCATACCTTAAATCCTTTTTATTTAGTGTTATTAAATGGACTAACTCATGAGCCAATGTTTCCTTTGTCCACCCAAAATCAGTACTCATGTATATCATCTTCCTTTCATTAGATGTTGGCGCAACAGCTTTCTCATAGGCATCAACATTTCTAGTATATCCATTAACTCCTGACTTTGTCTGATGAAAGAACAATGTTATTTTAGAACTCCCATCAACTCCCAGATATTGCTCAGTACCGAAAGCATAGGTTACATCAGGGTATATCTTCCTATCAAACTCCCCCACAACATCTCCCAGCATCTCCTTTATTTCTTCCTTCTCTTCTTCGCTCTTTTCATTCCAGAAACTGCTCTCAATATACAAAACAGTTCTTTGAGAAGTAAGTATTACCTCTCCTGCTACACTATCACTTTCATTTGAAGAATAACTGCCATCTACAAAAAAAGTATCGGTATCCCCTACTTCATAACCAAAAGCAACTACTGGATAAGCAACTAATAGGAACAAAGGAATAATTAATAATTTAATACTTTTCATTTTCAACACTCGATTGTAAAATAATAACTTTAATAATCTTACTTTATCACAAAAGAAATAAAAGTAAAGAAAAAGAAAAATAAGAAAGAAAATAAATAAAATAAAAAAAGAAACACAATAAGAAAGCAAGAAAACAAAGAGCCACCCCGAAGGGTGGCTTTCTTTGCGTTCAATTACTCAACCTGAGCAACTATCAACTAATTAGATTAATAGTCTCTAACAGTTGATGTTACGTTAGTTGAATAATCAGGAATTAGGGTACCAGTTAAGTTATTAATGTCACCTAGAACATCAACCCATACAAAGCTTCCACTTGCTCCAAGCTCTGTAGTAATTGAGTGTCTGTCTGTGCTTCCAGTAAATGCAACAGCACTAACATAAACTTCAAATGTTACTTTGTTGCTGCCTGGATTAATTGTGTAAGGATTTGCAAATGTTAGTGTTTTTTCTCCTGTACCAGCAGCAGTGGGGCTATTAAGCGCAATTGTATCATTTCCAACTTTTACAGAGAAGTTGCCAAATGATGTAACATTCGTAGCACTAATCTTTACTGGTAATTGCTTAACTTGAATTGGCCCACCGTTGCCAAGTGCTCCGATTTCAACTTCTGCAAGTAATGTTGATCCTTCTGATAAGTTAGTTCTTGTTGAACCCTTTAGGTTAACTGTTGGAAGACCACCAACAATTGTCATCTGTCTGGCCTCTGCTGATACTAAACTCTCTGCGGGCTCGTCACCAAATATAAGAGTTGTATTTCCTGCAGTGTATTTAACCTTAGTTATCTTTACTGTAGAAGAAGTATTTGAGACTGCAGCCCCGTTAGTTCCTACTGTGTTGTATTTAACACTAACAGGAACACTGATACCTGCATTGTGAGCGGGAACATTGATGTTCAATCCTGTTACATTTGTTTGTGAACCATAAACAGTTTTTGTAACTCCACCAACTGTAATGCTAGCAATGTTCTCAGGGTGACCTCCATCTATTGTAAACTCTATCTCGTTTATAGTAACTTCACCATCAGTTGCCTTAAAGTTAAAGGTAGCAACAGGTCCTTCGCTTCCTGCTAATACATATTGAGCAGATAGTGAAGAAGATGCTACTAGTGCTACTGAAGCCAATGTTGGGCTCTTTACATACATTAGTTGGCCATCTACTCCATTTCCTGTATTAACTGTAGTGTTGCTTGATACTCCGGTAGCGCTAACATATAGCTTTGTTCGGACAGTAACATCATCTATGCTTACTGAACCATTGGTTGCAGTTGCGCTTACTTCCTCAATTGATCCTGTTATTGTTACTACTTCACCATTCGTACCACCTGCAGATGCTGATATTCCAGGAAGTGCATCAATAACCCCTGCTAATCCTGTAGCTACAGCTGAAAGAGTTGTACTTGCAGCAGTATAAGAAACGGGTGTGCCGTCAATGGTGACTGTGACAACATCTTCAACTTCATATGTCCCTGAAAGAGTTACTGTGGCTGTTCCGTTTGTAGCATTCTGTGTTGTATTTTTCTCAAAGTTAACACCATTAACAGCACTCCCTGGAACTGTTAAATTGAACTCACCAGCTGTTCCTGCAGTTCTAGAGGTTAGAGTAACTACATTACCTGAAACTGTTGCTGAAACATATGTCTTAGTAATGAAGTTATTGTTAATTGCATTAGCAATTTCAGATGCAATACCGCTTGCGGTGTCACCATTATCAACACTAACGATTATATTAACCCCTCCAATATTAAATGTTGCGTCAGCAGCTGATGTACTACCAGTCCCACTCACAGTAATTGTACTTATTTGTGGTTTTGCTTGTGTAACCCCACTTGCTGTAGCTTTTTGTGTGTTATCAGCATTAGGTTGTGCAGTTACTGTTCCTACGTCAGCATATACTTCAACAGTTAGTGATTGATTCTTTGCAACTTCAACATTTACTGGGAAGTTGTTCTGTGCCTGAGGAGAAACAGGGTTTGACTGGTTGCTTCCGTATTTGATGTATAGGTTAGATAGGTTATTAATGTTAGTTGCCTCTAAATCAACCCTAATGTTATTAATCCTAATAGCTTCTGAATCTCCAGCTTCGATCACATATGATCCAATCTTTTGATTGTTAGTATTAGGTGCGATGTTTCCAGCTGGGAAAGATGTTGATACCGCAACAGTAACCTGTCCTGTTGCAGAAGTTAAGCTCTGAGAAGGAAGATCTGCTGTTGGGACTTGTATCAACTGTGAAGATGATACACCTTGTGCATTGTTTGAACCATATGCCTTTAGTGTAATCTGAATAGGACCTGTAACATTTGTTCCACCTTTCTTTGTATCTCCTTTAACTTCTACTGAAACAGTAGTGTTAGCTGGAATGATCAAAGATGAACCCATGCTAAATGTTACAACTTGACCATCTGCTGTTACATTTTGACTACTTGTAGCAGCAGCTCCGTTAACATAAACCGTTAGGTTGTCTAGTGCTTTTGAAGAAGCAAGTTTTAGGTAATTTACCTTAACATCTTCTCCAAATGCTTTGAAGTTGTATTTTGCTAAAGTAACGTTAGATGCACCAGCTGTTACTGTTGTAGCATTGAATGTAGGATCTGTTGTTACAGATACTGAACCAGCACTAACAGTAACAGTTCCTGTTGAAGCTGGAATACCAGTAGCAAGAATATTTACATTGTAAACAGAATCTACTACTACTAAGTCAGCGGCGTTCTCTAATGAGAAACTAAAGTTTCTACTTGAGCCCTTAACTATATTTGCTCTTACTTCGATAGTTCCTGATCTCATTGTAACTGGAGTAGCTAAATTGAATCTAACCATATTGTCAGAATCAATTACTGTAGCATTACCTGCGGCAACACCATTAACATATAGTTGAATGTTTTCTAGTGCGTCAGTTGGAATTGATCCAATCATTTTCAATGTAAGACCCTTCAAGTAAACATCTCTTGTTGTAATTGTTAAAGGAGCAGAGAATACTGTGTAACTTGAAGTTCCTGCATTAACTGTAGATGTAGTAGGAGTTACAGATCTCACTGTTACTCTTGCTAATGTAGCTGTAGCAATAGTTTGTGTTCCTCCGGCAACTGGCATTGTTGATTTTAGATCAACATTAACATTTAGTCCTGTTAGAGAAACTCCAACAGTTTGACCTGATGTGCCAGCGTCAATGTCAGAAACAACTGTAATAACTTTACTTGTTCCTGCTGGAATTCTAATAACTCCGTTAGGGTTGTTGAAAACTACTTTTCCTTGGCTGATTGTAGCAGCGTCAGTCAATCTTACTGCACCATCATATAGGTAGACATTCTTAAGAGTTGTATCTGCTGATACACCAATTCTTTGTAGTTCTACTCTTGTGATTTTAGCTTCTACTGAATCATTGTTTGTCAATGTGTATTTAGCTAAAGGAGCAATTGCTTGTGACTCTACTAAAGTTCCACTCATTGGGCTGTCAGATGCTAAAGCAACTGTCATACCTGCACCTGTTGTAGGTGCTGTAGGTGTTGTAGGTGTTGTAACACTACTGTCACACTTCTGTCCTGTGATTGGACTGTATCCAGATGTTGATGTGCAACCTTCTGGAAGCGTTACTGTAACACCACTATCACATTTCTGTCCTGTGATTGGGCTGTATCCAGCTGTTGATGTACAACCTTCTGGAAGTGTTACTCCAGGAGTTGTGGACATTGAAGATAGCATTGCATTAGCTTTTGCTCTTGATGATGTTCCGAAGAATCCTGTTCCTTCTTTTAAGCCAAAAGGAGTTAATACTTCAGAAGCATACTTGTTTTGAAATTTAATCACCGCAGCTTGTGTCATTGTTCCGAAGTAAGATGTTTCCTTACCTTTGTTACCAACGGCAGTGTCTGGATCTGCGTTTAAGAAAATTTGTAGATATTTTACGTCGTCACCGGTTGAGCCAAGCTTTAAATTAGTATTAAACTGAAACCCAGCTGGAATACCTGCTATTACTGACGTTACTGGCGTAGTAGGTGTTGTTGGTGTTGTTGGTGTTGTAGGTGTTGTTGGCTGAGTTTGCTGTTGTAACAATTGAGCGATCAATGTTATTAAGCCCTCGTTGTCACAGCTTGATAAATCATCTAATGAACAAGCTGAAGCAACTGGTGATAATACTATAGATAAAGCAAACACTAAACCTGCGACTATACCGAATTTTTTTGTACTCATGTTTGTTTTAATATTTTTTATTAACCTTTTATTATTAGTCGTTGTCGACCATGAGTTCCTATTTTTGTCACTCTGCTTTGTCCAAGTGGACAAAACAGAATGACAATGAATAGGAATCTCAACAACTTTTTTCCATTCCTTTTTGAGGATCATCCTTAAGGAATCTGACCCTAAAGATGAACCTGTCAAAGGAATGAATACTTTCCCTTCTCTCGCATCTATTCTCTGTCCACTACTTTTATGTAGTGAGCAGAGAATAAAGGCGTTATTCTTCTTCCTCTTCCCCTTCTTCTTCCATTATTGGCTGTATAGAGTATAGTGATGACATTGCTGAAGCATAGTCACCAAGGGCAAAATACTCCTTAGCATTGTTAAGAAGCTCCAATTGACTTTCTGTTAAATTATCTTTATTTGATTCAAACTCTTTAATTTCACTTTTAATGAATACACTGTAAATAATCTCTTCACTCTCACTATCCATTATTGAAGCGTTAGTTGTTTTTTCAACTTCACTTACTTTTGAAACTAACTTACTAACAAGGTCTGCCTGTTGATCTTCAGGAACCCTTGTGATTTCTTTAGAAGCAACAGAGATAGCTTTTTTTACTTCCTCCATTCCTGCTTCAATGTTTCTATTAGTATTATCGCTTGATTTTGAAATACTGTCAAGTTGAGCTAATAACTTGTCTGCTTGATTGATTCTAGCAACTGCCTGCTTGTCTGCTGGAAGTAATGATGTTGCGATTTGATTATATGCTTTCTTTAGAGAGTAGAGGCTGTCCCCAGGCATTGTGCTTTGTGATGAAATAAGGGCAAACCCAAAAACGACAACAATCATACCTGACAAGACAGGAACAAGGACTTTAGGTGTTTCAAAGATGTGAGAACATGTGGATATGAAAGTTGCAAAAATAGGTGTTCTTTCTTCTTTAACAAACTTCTTAGAAAGGATATCTTTCTTAGCAGAAATAACCCATTCGTTACTGGGTTTTGTTTCTTTAAGGGACTCTAGTTTTTTAATTATGTTTATTTCTTCCATATCTCCTATACATTACAGACGCAGAAAGGCGTATTTTGTTACACAAAATACATTCTTTGCCACATATCTTCATATTCCTTGTCTGGCTTTTGATTTAATGGCATCGGTCTAGATTTAATCTTTCTTGCTGTTTCAATGTATCCCTCAATAGATTCAAATAACAAAGAGAGAACCTCTATGGGATTATCTCCTGACTCAACAATGTTAAACTCAAGGGCAACACCATACCAAACATTATCTTCTTCAAAGATTATGTATCTAACAGACCCTTTGTTTAATGTATTTTTGTATTTCATATTAACAACTATGCTTCCATGAACTTCTTGAGCTCTCTCATTGCTCTGTGAATAATTACTCTAGCTGCCCCATTGGACTTACCTAAGGCCTTAGCAACTTCCGATACTGGCTCTTGCTCAATGTAATACATTGAAAGAGCCACTCTGTAATCGTCATTTAATTTGTCCATTGCCGCTAGAATTATTCTCATATCATCATTCTGGACAGCTTTTTTCTCAATGTCCTGATTTTTGTCCAGAATGGTGTCCACATTGTCTAAGTTAATCGGATTGCGGTCTTTTGTCCGGTAATAATCAAAGATCAAATTCCTCGCCACCTTGAAAAGGAAACCATGGGGATTCTTAACTTCCTTATCTTCTGAGATTTCTTTCCATAGGCGAGTAAATGTTTCTGATGTAATATCTTGAGCTAATGATTCATCGCTTACCTTAAAAAAAACAAAACGGTAGATTTTATCTACATGCTCATCATATATCTGCGAAAAGAATTGTTCTTTGAAATTATTTGTTTCCATTTTAAGTTGTTAATGTCCAGAATGATGTCCAGATTGTCCAGAATGGTGTCCAGAATGTCCAGAATGATGTCCACATTGTCCAGAATAGTGTCCAGATTGTCCACATTGTCCAAGTTCTTGTCCACATTGTGTCCACATTGTCCAGAATGATGTCCAGAATGTCCAGAATAGTGTCCAGAATCAATACGCTTGATTTATTTCATACAATACTGTCTTCCCTCCTCCAACTGCTGATAATATGTTCAAATCCTTCAATCCTTTCAATTCCCTTCTAATCGTTCGAGGATTTATATCTGGAAAAAATTCACATATTTGATTAGGTTTTAATTGCCCATGATTTTGAAGCATTTCTAATACTTTCAATTGAATTGATGAAAGTTCTTCATAATTAATACTCCTACTCTTCTTGATTTCTTTCTGGACTACTGGTTTTTCTTCTTTAACAGCTACGGGCTTTTCTTCTTTTTTCACAATTTTTGGTAAAAATGATTCTTTGAATAAATTGTATTGATTTTCTAAGATTGTAAAGTTTTCACTATTTGTCCATTCTTGTTCTTTTGCAATAGAAAAATAGGTCTTCAAAAGTTCAATTTTAGCAAAAACCTTTTGAACTGCTTCCTCTCTTTTGTCAGTCGGATACAAAACAGATTTACCATAGGCGATATTAGAGAAAAATAATATGTCTAACGCCTCTTTTCTAATAGCAAACTTAAGAGGCTCCTCTTTGGGAAAGAGTCCAGTTACCTTGTATAAGGCATTGGTTAGCTTTATAATCTTCTCTTCCTGCATTAAGGCATATTATAGGATAAAGGGTATGAAAAGTCAACGAAAAAATATTACTATAAATGAATTAAAAAAAGAGGGTTATCTATTTTTATAATAACTCCTCCATAATTCACTAAGCTCTGTCTTAACAGACATCGCTTCTTTGCTGGGCATCTTTTTGGGAATTGGAAATTTCTCAAGTTCTTTTTCTTTTTCAAGGAATAAGATGTAGTCATCGGGAAGGATTCTTGTTTTAATCCAATCGAGACAGATCTGTCTCAGTTTATCAATTTCTTGAGGATTAGCATCCTTGTACTCTCTTTCATATGAGATAATGAATGTTTTTGTCATCTCTATATATGTAATGACATATTCATTCATATCTTCTTTCATTCCCTCCATGATTTTTCTTCTCACCAATTCAGTTGGTGGGAAGTAATTGTAGTCATAATAATAAAGACAGTACCTTATGTACCACCCTCTCCAGAAAGGAAGGGTTTGTTCTTTTTTGAACATTTCAGATAGAGCTCGTCGATGCAAAAAGCTTGATTCAGGATTGCTGTTCCTTACTCTCTCAAGCTTTTCAAAACTTAAGTTTGAAAAAATCTCAGAAGAAAGTTTTCCTTCTTTTTGAAGAATCCTAATAGCTTCTTCAAAAACGATACCAGCTGATAGAAGCTTTGAAAGCTCATCAGTAGATTTGTCATTTTCTTTTTTTCTAAAGAGCTGCATAGTAGCACCAGCTCCTTTATAATTCAATCGGCAAAGTATGTCAATCTCTAATTTTGTATAATATTACCGTTCCATATACTGACTAATATTTTACTATTTTAGCAAATCATCTAATTCACAGGATAATAGAGCTGATTTATTAAGCACAATTTGCTCTTTCTGATTCAGATTTTTGGCAGTCATTCTTATAACCTTAGTAACAATGCTGTCTCCAAGCATAATTCGATTCGTTTTTTCAAAATACTTTTCAGTTTTCTGGTAAAAAAGTGTTGCGTACTTTTTCAGCTTATCATTAGGAACAGCCCTTGAACCAATTCCATCACTAGCGAATTCAATCTTTTCATCCAGTTTTTCATTTGTCTCAATTGGAAGGTTGCCATCATCAAAATCAATCCAATAATCACTGATGATATACCGAATCAGAATTAATTTTTCATTTTCCGTGTTATAGATATATGTAAATGAGAAATCATCAGACAAAGAATGCCGATTAATTTGTATGGCGGAAAGTGTCGTAACAGTATTTATTTTATATTCATCCAAAAGCCTCAGATAACTATCTCTCCAATTTTTGAGCCAATTTTCAATATAGCCAAGATTCACAAATAATGGAATCAAATCCTGCTTGAGATTCTCGTCACTCACCTTATTCATTTGAAGTGTCAGCTTATCAAAAAGCGTGCGTGGATCTCTCACATCTATTCCCTTTGCAATAAGATAATCAAAATCTGGCACTATCTTTTTACCCATATACCAAAGGAGATCATAGATATCACGACCCTTTTCTTCATAGACAAATGAACCCACTTTTCTGTTTCCGCGCAAAAAAATCGCTGCGATTTTACTTGCCATAAGTGCAGACATATTATATGTCAAAATAACAAAAGAAAACTGGCCGTGATTTATTGGCCATCGTTCACTAACAGTTTTTGAAGCAACAAAATAATTCAAGTCAATTTTTACATGAATCTGATTTGAAGAATTTTCAAGATCTAATTCCTTGTCAACATGAAACTTTAAAAGCAACCCCCTACCATTAGTAATTTTTATCGTAAGAAACNNCGGCACCATAGGTATTAATAAAATAATCTTCAATTTCCCTTTTTAGTTTTTTTAGAAACTTCTCCGTTACCTCATGAGAAACTTCAAAATCTAAATCTACAGACATACGATCAAGTCCATGAATTATGCGAAGAGCACTGCCACCATACATAATCCATTTGCCATATTCCGGATGATGATAAATAAAATTCAACACATAAAACTGGAGCTCTTCTTTGAGAGCGTTGCGACGAGTTTCAGCATCAATTTCTCCATAGACAGAAAGATCTTCAAGTTTTCTTTTCAAGGCTGTGGTTATCTTTTCACTCATATAATTTTTTAATCATTAAATAAAATTTTTCCTGTTCTATTTTATCCATTTCATCAAAATCAATCCGCAACTCTTCTATGATTTCATTAATCATTTCCAATTTTACACCCCTAAACTGACGTGTTCTAAAGTAGAGTAAATCAAATAACGCTTTTGATGGTGGAGCGATATAGAAATCAAATTTTCCCTTAGCCAAATAAAAATCTGAAAATAAATCTTTTTTCATTGACTGATAAATAAAATTACCAGCCTTTGTTCTGTAATTTCTCGTAACTTTTGTAGTAACGGAAGTAACGGAATGAATAGCTTCGGTTGTAAGGTTATAATACTGAAGAGCAGCCCACGAACTCACATAAGATGGTGCACGAATGATGTTTGCAAGATAAAATGAATATGAAATATCGCTCTTATTTTTGTCAAAAAAATCACTAGATACATACAAACCTCTTCTCAAGGGAATAATTTCCTTATGCCTCAAAAATCGACTAATGTAAGTATTAACCGTTGAACTCTTAAGTCCCATCTGTTCTCCTAGCTGAAAAATAGTATTCTTACTGAAGTGAGGCAAGGTTTTTAGCTGTTCTAAAAGGTTATTTTTGCTTTTCATAAATATGACACTAATGTATCATATTTGAAATATGATGTCAAGTCGTTGATAATTAGTGTAGTGGCAATATAATATGTATTTAATACATAAACAAAGAAAACACCATAATATATTGGTGCTTTCTTTATTGTTATTATTTATAATTTTCAATCTCTAAATATGTCTAAATATTCATGAAGAATAAATATTCTATTTCGAGAAAATCCTGTTATTTCTTTTAATATGCCTATTCTCTCCATCTCTTTTATTAAATTGTTACTGGTGCTAATTGATTTTCCTAATAAATTTGAAACATCTGAAACCCTAATTGCAGGATTTGAAAACAATCGTAATAATAAATCATTCATTAGCTTAATTTTACGACCATTCTTTATAATTCTTTGTTCATATACTCTTCTTAAAGAAATGATCTTTCTAAAAGTATTTTTGCTTTTTTTTGCTGTTTCGATAACAGCAGAAAGAAAGAATATAATCCATTGATCCATATCGTTATGATCTCTAACAAAAGTGAGAGCATCATAATATGCACCCTTATTTCTTTCAAAATAATCTGAAAGATAAAGTGTTGGTTTTTGTAAAATACCAAGCTCGATTAAATGAAGAGTAATCAACATGCGACCAATTCTTCCGTTACCATCATTAAAAGGATGAATTGTTTCAAATTGATAATGAGATATCGCTATCTTTATGAGATTAGGCATATTTATTTTTTTATTATGCCAAAATAATTCTAAGTCGGTCAAAGAAGCCCTCATATCATCTGGGTGTGGCGGAATAAAAGAAGCTGTCTTAATGCTTGATCCCCCTATCCAATTTTGAGTAGTGCGTACTTGTCCTGGCTGTCTTTCTTTGCCTCGAACCCCAGAAAGAAGAATTTCATGAGATTTTTCTAATAACCTCATTGATAATGGTATTTCATTTAATTGAGCAATACTATAATTAATAGCTTTAATATAGTTCTGCACCTCAGACCAATCATCTCTTTTTTCTGGCATAATTTCTTCTTCTGGCAAAATTACTTCATCCATTTCAGTCCTTGTTCCTTCAATACGACTAGACTTTAAGGCTTCATTCTTAACATGCATTTGAATAAAAAAATCTACATCAGGTACAAGAAAAGAATAAGCATTTAATTCTCCTACAAGTCTAATAGCCTCTTCTAATAAAGGAAGAATTCTCTTGTCCTCCCATTCATAATGACAGTTAACACTTGAAGGTAAAAAACTTTGATATTCGTAATCTTTTCCCTGAAAATGCTTTCTATAACTCCCGGAATTGTATTTTTTTTCGTTTTTCATTCTTTTATATTATCACATATTGCAAAAAACTGCAATATAACTATCCTTATTGCAATTTTTCGCAAAAAACTGCAATATAACTATCCTTATTGCAGTTTTACAACGATTCCTTTTTCTTGGGATTTCTTAAAAGAATCACCCCTATACTAACAAGCTTTGAACCAGAATATACAAGAAAGACCGCAAACATTATCCAAGCAAACATATTAAGCATTTGTGTTATTGTTCCTTGGGGTATTATCTCTTTAATATACTCCCCAATCATTCCACTTATCTGATCCTCTGGTCCACTTGTTTGGGGTGCGACTTCAGCCTCTTGAACGGTAAATATCTGAGGAAAATCACGTTGCCCAGTAAAGTTGAGATAGGTTGAATAAATTGATCCAAGAACTATAAATAATCCTAAGACAATGAGAATCCAACCTAATATCTTTTTCATATATCTTTATTTCTTAGATTTTACTAGAGAACTTTTCTTTGAAAATAATTTTAAGACAATCTCTTTATTCTCTGCTTCAATTTGAATTTTGTCCCCATCTTTTATCTCTCCAGTAACAATCTTAAAGGCCATTGGGTCTAGAATAAGCTTTTGAATAATTCTTTTTAGTGGTCTTGCTCCAAGTGATGGGTCAAAGCCCTTTTCTGCGAGTAATTGTTTTGCTTTTTCACTAACTGATATTTTAATATCTTTTTTCTCTAATCGTTTTTGAACTTTCTTAAGCTCTAAGTCAACAATTTGCTTAATTTCTTCCGGTCCTAAGTAATCAAAGATGACAATTTCATCAATTCTATTGATAAACTCTGGTCTAAACTTTTCTTTAAGAGCATCTTGAACTTTGTCTCTTAGTCCTTCTTTTTGACTTACCTTTCCACTATCAATAAAACCAAGTGGTGCTTCTTTAGCAATAATATCAGAGCCAATGTTTGATGTCATTATTAAAATTGTATTTTTGAATGAAACAACTCTACCTTTTGAATCAGTTAGTCGCCCATCTTCAAGGACTTGTAATAGGATATTAAAAACTTCACTATGAGCTTTCTCAACTTCGTCTAATAATATCACACTATAAGGTCTTCTTCTTACTTTATCAGTTAGTTGTCCCCCTTCTTCATATCCAACATATCCAGGAGGGCTACCAATCATTTTAGATACATCAAACTTCTCCATATACTCAGACATATCAATTCTAATCATTGCGTTCTCATCGTTAAATAGAAACTCAGCTAAGGCCTTGGCTGTTTCTGTTTTACCTACTCCTGTTGGTCCTAGGAACATGAAAGAACCAAGTGGTCTACCTTCTTCTGATATCCCAGCTCTTGAACGTCTAATAGCGTTAGAAACCGCCTTGATGGCTTCTTCTTGATCAACCACTCTCTTGCCAAGCTCTTTTTCCATATTCTCTAATTTGTATGCCTCTGACTCTAATAACCTTGTTACTGGAATACCTGTCCATCGAGAAACAACACGAGCTATTTCTTCTGGTCCAATTTCTTGCTTTAGTATTGGATTTTGTTTTTGCAAACGAACTATTTTATTCTCTTGTTTCTTTAATTTGGCAAACAAATCAGGTAATGTTCCATACTTAATCTCGGCCACTTTTTGTAAGTCACCTTCTTTTAATAATCTTTCTAATTCATACTTGTTCTTTTCAATCTCCTCTTTTAAGCTTCTAATATTATAAATTGTTTCTTTCTCTGTGTTCCATCTAGTTGAAAATGTTTTTTCTTTTTCCTTGTATTCAGACAACTCTTTATTTATTACCTTTTCCCTTTTTTCTAATGCCTCCCTTTCTTTTGGTGTTGCATCTTGTAATTCTTTTTTTATCGCCTCCCTTTCAATCTCTCTTTTTTGTATTTCTTTTTTAAGATCTTCTAACTCCGTAGGATTAGATTCAATCTCTAATCTTAACCCAGATGCCGCCTCATCAATCAAATCAACTGCTTTATCAGGCAAGAATCTATCTGTAATATATCTTGCAGATAATTCTGCCGCCGCAGTTAAAGCTGAGTCCTTAATTTTCAAACCATGATGGAGTTCGTATTTCTCTTTTATTCCCCTTAATATTGAAACCGTGTCTTCTATTGTTGGCTCAGCAACATATATTGGTTGAAACCTTCTTTCTAATGCGGCATCTTTTTCGATATATCTTTGATACTCTTTTAACGTAGTTGCTCCAATAGCGCGAAGCTCTCCCCTCGCTAGAGATGGTTTTAATAAATTAGAAGCATCAACTGCACCCTCTGCTGATCCCGCTCCAATAATAGTATGAAGCTCATCGATAAATAGAAGATATCGTCCTTCGTTTTTCTTTATCTCTTTTAATAATGCCTTGAGTCTTTCTTCAAATTCGCCCCTAAATCTAGTACCCGCAATTAGCAATCCTAAGTCCAAACTAACAAGTTCTTTGTCTTTCAAGCTCTCAGGAACTTCTCCTCGAACTATTCTTTGAGCAATGCCTTCTACTATTGCTGTTTTACCTACTCCCGGCTCTCCAATCAAAACAGGGTTGTTTTTTGTTCTCCTTGAAATAATCTGCATCAATCGCCTCATCTCATCGTCTCTACCAACTACTGGGTCAAGTTTTCCTTCTTTAGCTAAATCAGTCAAATTTCTTGTGTATTTTTGAAGCACCTTTTGCTTTGTTTCTGGATCTGGACTAGTAATTCTTTCTCCTCCTCTAATATCATTAAATGCTTTTTGGGCGGAATAATAGTCAATTTTTCCACTTCCATCTGATTCTCTTAAAAATCGTGCTTTAGATAATACTTCGTTAGCTAGTGTTTCTGAAGATAGTATAGCTAAGAAAAGATGCTCTAGGGAAATAAAATCATCTCCCATATTAATTGCTTCTTCCCTTGCTCTTTCTAAAATATGACCCATATCTTGAGTAAGATAGAATTGTCCCATTGGCTGAGCTCCCGAAGCAGTAGGAATCCTCCCTAACGAGCTTATTATTTTTCTGTGTAAATCATCAATGTCCACACTATTTCTGTCTAAATAATTTAATACTATATTTTCTTTATCTGTAATCATACTCAAAAGAAGGTGCAATGCATCAATGTGTTGTTGCCCCATTTCTCGCGCAATATTCTGAGCATTTACTATTATTTTTTGTGCTTTGTTTGTAAAATTTAATCCCTCCATATTTGTATATTTTACAATAATTATACACCCTAATTATATCTTAAATAATAAAAAAAGTCCATTCAATAGACCATGTAAAAAACAAGAAAGAGAACACTGGTTACAATCTCTGTTGGACTGTAACCAACCCACTTAAAAATCACTGACGCGCCAGTGAATCCCTCTTTCTTTTAGATCTATTATGAACCAAAATCATTGTATCATACTTCAAAAAAAATGCAAAAAAAATAGACCTATGAATTTTTCATAGGTCACAATTAGATACCCTATAAGCATCTTTTGGTAACTTAATTTGAAATCTTGCTCCTTTTCCTGGAACACCATTTTCAACAATGGTGCCTCCCATTAATTGAATAATCTGGTAGGCAAAGAACATGCCTAGTCCAGTATGATTTCCAAATCCCTGAGCAAATATTCGCGACTTGTTACTCGCTGGAATACCAATTCCATTATCTTCATAGATAATGATGAGATTGGAATCCTCAATCCTTGTCGATACTGACATTGCTATATCAGGTCTCCCTCCATGTCTCATTGAATTATCAATGAGATTGCGAAACACAAATTGGAATAGTCCATTTGTGTTCACTTTTACATCTTGAATGTTTATCTCAAGATGGGGAGTATTCATTTGAGTCCTTACCCTCAAGAGCAATGTCTTCAATTCTTGCCACGAGGAGCTTTCTCCAAACTCTTCAAGATCCTTCCATACTTCCATGATGGAGAAGACCTTCTCCGTTTGTGCCATAATTACATTAAACTTTTCAGGACTAATATCATCCTTCAAAAATTCAATGTTTGCTTGCACAACGAACAAAGCATTAATAAGATCATGGCGTAACGCTCTTGACGCCACAACAACAAACTTTCCAAAGTCCATAAGAACCATACTAGACATATAATATATTATTTATTCCGTCAACTTTTCGATTGGCTCAAAATCAAGCTTATTTATTTCTATCTCTATTTCCTCGTCTTCCAAACTTTCGGTGTAATAAATATTTTGTATATCTTCTTGTTTTTCTGTTTTCGCTATTTTCCAATTTTCTAAGATGCTTTTCAAAAAGTGACCAATCCTAAATAATCCGTAGCAATGTAAATGATTCGTACTAACAATCATTAATAAAAAATTATTGCGTTATTTTTACCCATAAAGTAATACTTATTATATTATTTTATACTCCAATTATACACTAATAACTAAAAACTTGTCAGGTTATCAATTTTTTTCGCAATTCAGCAATAGCTTCTTGACGCATAAACTTAGATTGTTTTTCTTCTGAGGTTAATTCTGCAAATGTCTTATCATACCCCTCAGGGATAAAGATTGGATCCCATCCAAAACCATTATTCCCTTTTGGTTTTAAAGCAATACTCCCTTTTGTTTCTCCTTTAGCGATAATTTCTTTTTCGCCATCAAAAAAAACAATACATGTTATTGTTTTTGCTTTTCTATTTTCCTTAATTAAGGAACATATTTTTTCTAATGAAATATTTTTAACAAAAAACTTAATTAAGGCCCCGGGCAATCCATTTAATTCTTCAAAATAAAGCCCGGTATCTTCAACAATCACTGGCTTTTTTAATATATTATATGCAGATTTTGCTTTATGCTTTGCTACTTCTTCAACATCAATTGATTGTATTTCTTCTAATTGTAAATCAATGTTTTCAATCTTAAATCCCAAAATAAACTCAAACTCTTTGACTTTGTTTTTGTTTCCTGTAATTAGTATCATTTTTTTCTTGTTAGATAATTGTATAAAAAGACAATAATCAAACCACTAATTGCTAAAATAACAGAAACTGTGGGATTAAACATTGAAAAAGATAAAACAAGTAAGGCTAGTATTACAAGGATGATCTCCTCTGTTTTTGAATTAAGTTTTTCCATATTTTAATATCTTTTCACAGACATTATACCAAATTTATAATTAATAACAATAAGTTATTTATCTTGAAAACTTTTTAAATAATTTTTAATTCTGTTTCTATCCTCATTTTCTTTATCGCCCTTGAAATAAAGTTCAATAAATTCAATTTGTTGATCTTCTTTGAAATAGGCATAGATAATACGAAGAGATGAGCCCTTCAAATAACGACAAAATAACCGAGCTTTAACGATAAAAAGAATATCATTTTGAGTAATGATATTGAAATGTCTACTATTACCAAGTGGGCTAACAGAAACTACGTCACAAAATTGTTCTAAATCATCAAATAAAGATTTGTATCTCTTGCTATATCGTTTAATTTCTTTTTGAAATTCTGGTAATTCCTTAAAGTTCATCGTCGTAATTTCTTACAGAATATCGATCATCACGATAAAAAACACTTTCATAAGAAATTGGACTACCATCACGCGCGGACTTCCAGGGAATGTCCTCGTGTGAATAACTTTCTATCTCTGCGGCATTTTTATCAGAAAGACGTGCCAGCACATTATCAATATGTTCAATTTCACGTGCAGATAAAATATCAAGATTAGGACGCTTTCGTGGCAAATACTTCTTTTGAGAATGCTTAAAGTATTGACTGTTTACGGCTTCTATCTCCCCTTGTTCTTGCATCTCTTGTATTATTGCCCCAAGTTCAACAGAAGTTGGACCATGGTGATTTTTAATATAAGTTGCTCCCATTAAATTTTCTTCAAATTTTTCGTAATAATCAAAATCAATAAAATAAAGGAGCTTATGCAATACTGTTTCTCCAATGTTTGGTTTTCCTCCAACTTTGTTTAATATATAAAGTAAAACCTGCTTGAATTTATCAAGATTTTTCTCTGTAACACGAATTTCTAAATTATCCAATTTCTGAGCAGTTTTCTTCTCAAGAATAACATTTTGTTTTGATTCTTTTTCAGCAAGAAAATCTTCCAATGAAATATTAAAAATAGCTGCCATCTTTCTTGCTTCAGGTATTGTAAGTTCCCTTGTTCCAAGCTCAATTTGTGAATATGTCGGACGAGAAATTCCAAGTTCTGATGCAAGATATTCTTGCGTCATTTTTCTCTTTATCCGTTGTTCTTTTATAAATTCTCCAAGCATAANNTAATAATATTAATTTCATTCTATGTTATGTAAGTTTTCTTGTCAATAGCTATGTAAATAATTCAGACATTGAGTTAATTTAATTCCAACCATTTTTCCTAAAAAATATTATTCCAGAAATTATTTATATAAGTTGTTATGGTTTCCAAGATAAGCAAAAACAGCAATATCTCCTTTTTTCTTATATACGGCCCTTAAATCTCCAGAAATATTTATACTTCTATATCCTAAATACTTGCCATTGAGAGAGTGATTATTAAGAATTGGATCAAATTCATCAGACATAAAAAGAGCGATTCTTTCTTTTACCTTTTTCTTATAACCTTTCCCCAATTTGACATATGCCTTCTCAAAACTTCTTTCGAAAGCTATTGATATCATAAATTATCAAGGTAATCATTTACCTCTTTTGAAGAAGAAAGTTTCGGAGAGATATTTTTGCCTTCCTTTATATTTTTATCAATTTTTCCTAGTATCTTTTCAAACTCTGGAGTCATTCTCGGAGTATCAGAAAAATAGATCTCTCTAGTTCTTATAAAGTTTCTTAGAGAAGCATTAATAACATCACTTAAAGATATTCCTATTTCTTTAGCAATGCTTTGAGCGTTTTCTTTAATTTCTTTTTCTGTTTTTATATTAATAATTACTTTCATACATACAAAATGTATACTTTATATATATTATTGTCAATACTCAAAAACCTCTTCTATTCCCTTATCAAAGTATCTTGCAATTCTAAAGGCAAGCTCCAGCGATGGAACATATTTGTTTTTCTCTATGGCAATAATAGTTTGTCTTGTTACATTTACCGCTTCTGCTAATTCTTCTTGAGTTATTCCCTTTTCAGCTCTTAATATTTTAATTTTGTTTTTCATCTGAGATATATTTTTTCTTAAAGTATAAAAATGCAATTAAATAAAGCGCTATATGGATTAATGCTACATAGCTCAAAGTAACTCCTAAGTTATACAAATCAGATCCTTCTTTATTATCTACCGTAAGAAAGATTGATAAAACGGCTAAGAAAGGAACAAATATATTATATGCCCACCATGCTGATTTCTGAGCAATATTTTGTATCATCTCATCTGTTTTTATTTCTTTAACATTTCTTTTAATTGCAAGCATTGCAATTATTCCAATAACCATCGCGAAAGATGCTAAAATTGCATTCTCTAATGTTATAGCAATGCTTACTGTTAATAATATAAAGATAATTACTAATATCCTAAGACCTCTAAATGCTTTGTATGACATATTTTATTTATTATTATTATGCCATAATTGTATAAAATACTTTACAAAATGTCAAGTATTTCTTACTTTAGTACTCCAATTAAACTTAATTTAGGCGCTCTTTATGCCAGATAATACATCATTTCTATGCCTCCAAAAAGCAATGTCAATGTTCCTGAAATTGACGACATTATTTCCATAACTTCTATAATTATCTAAACACAATCAATCCAATAAGATAAGATGCAACATTTGCAATTAGAGATAAAATAACAACGTTTTTGAAATTTATTTTCAACGCTTTAAGCAAAATTATTGACTCCATTAGAACAACTAAGGTCTCGCCAATTATAATATAATTATGTGACGAGATAAAAAGAGGAAAAACAAACCACAAATAAGGAAAGGAAAATAAATTTACAAAAAACCCCCAGCATAATATTTCTCTTGCTGGTACTTTTACCTTTAATAAATATTTTGCCGAAATAAACAATGCTGGAATTTCAACAACTAACGTAAGCAAAAGAGAAATAAAAAAGAAAAATCCGTAAGACATAGTGTTAGCAGGACTTACCAAATATTTTCAAAAATAAACACCTAAAAAAATCACCCATTTGGCTGAAAATATTTTTATATGATTGTTCGTTCGTAATTTGTGTTGGTTGTGTATTAAGATTTTCTTGATTATTTACATTAGAAACACTATCGGGAGCGGGAATATTAACTATGATTTCGCATATTTGTTCAAATAGATAACCATTGCTATCCATCTCAAGTTCTGAAGTCACATCTTCTAAATATTGTTCTTGTTTGCAAAGTGCCTTTTTTGCGCTCATTTCCGCAGTACAATCAAAATAATCTTGTGGGATTTGATAGCAAATATCGTCTGCTATCATATATTCACGATGATAACAAGGCCCATTAGGTTCAGTTGATATTGTTGTTGGAATTAATTTTTCATAAGTTTTGTATTGGTCACATAAAAATTTTCCTAAATTGCCATCTTTTTCTCCGTTCCATGAAGGATAATATTCTTTCACAACAGCATTATAGCAACTTTTATATTCTGGCGTTTCCCTATAATATCTACCATCGTTTGAAATATCATAATCAGCATAACGACAATTTAATTCGCTTAGATTATCCCCCACAAAATTACTTACAAAAAATTTTTGTCCATTCACTTCTCCCTCTATGTCACAATATTCTGTATTTTGCCTATAAACCTCAAAGAGATTGTTTGTGTTAAATTTACAACCGTATTCTTGACATATTTCTGAAATTTCTGAAATTTTTAATAATTTATTTCCACTACCCATCATACTTGTCCCATAACATTTAATATTAAATGTTACTGCTTGCATCACTGGTTGCCCGTTTTGCTGAAAATAGAAAGTAGTTTGTCTGGTTAATGGACCAGAATCAGCCCTCGCTATTCCCACAAAAGAAAAGCATAATATTATCATAATTAAAATATTCTTTGTTGTTTTCATAATTTTTAAAATTAATTAATAAATAATTTTGCTTATATTTTACCCTCTAGTTTATACTATTTTATCAGATTAAAAAAGGCCTTAGAAAAAAGTAGTAAAACTTCTACTGGCGGAGAGGACAGGACTCGAACCTGCAAGCCCTTGCGAGCGCACGCTTTCCAAGCGTGTTCCTTACCATTCGGAGCACCTCTCCTATATTTTCATTCCTCTAAGATTTGCTACCCTCTCTTCAATTGGAGGATGAGTTAAAAATAATTTACTAAACCATCCCTTACTACTTTTGCCTCTTAGTGGTGAAGATATGAAAAGATGAGCATTGGAATTATTAGCTGTTCTTAATGGAGAATCATCAGAAGATATTTTCTCAAGAGCACTAGCAAGACCTTCTGGGTATCTAGTTAATAGGGCACCTGATGCATCAGCTAGAAACTCTCTTTTTCTTGATATTGATAATTGTATCAATGAAGCACCAATTGGAGCTAAAATTGCGGCAATAATACCTAAAATAACCGCTAAGATATTATTATTATCTTTATCCCCTCCTCCCCACATACTAATTCTTAGAAAGAAGTCCGACAAAGTAACAACAACTCCCACTAAAACAACAACCGCTGTTTGTAAAAGTATATCTTTGTTTTTAATATGAGCTATCTCATGAGCAATAACTCCTTCAATTTCACTTCTTTCTAGTTTTCCTAATAGTCCTTTTGTAACGGCAACAACAGCATGCTTTTCATCTCTGCCTGTAGCAAAAGCATTTGGTTGTGCTTCGTTTAGTATAAATACTTTGGGCATTGGAATACCAGCCGTAATAGCAAGATTTTCAACAATTCTATATAGCTCTGGATTATCTTCCTTTTTTATTGGCTGTGCTCTAGTAGCATTTAAAACAATCTTATCAGAAAACCAATAAGAAGAAATGCTGGTTGCGATACTGAAAATAACAGCGATATATAATATAATGGTGCTATCTAGCACATAGCTAAAAAGCCATCCTAGAAGAATGACAAAGATTAGAAAAATAGTAATTAAAAAGAATGTCTTTCTACTGTTAGAATCAGCTATATTATATAAAGTAGCCATAAGCAATTATTTTATCTTCTTCCTTCTTTTTTCTTTTGGAGAAAGACCCTTATACTTCTTCTCTATTTTCTTTCTTTGCTTTATCACACTCTTATAAAAGTTTTTCATATTATTAAAATTTTACTTGTGGATTTTCTTTTTCCTCATCAGCAATTGAAAAGAAGTCATTTGCCTTAAAATTAAACATATTGGCAATAATATTTGCTGGGAACGTTTCTATTTTTGTATTAAAATCTTTAACATTACCATTATAGAATCTTCTTGCTGCCTGTATTTTATTTTCTGTATCAGACAACTCTCTTTGCAATTCTAAAAAATTAGTTGATGCTTTTAAGTCAGGATAATTTTCTGACAAAGCAAATAAGTTTTTCAATGCTCCTGAAAGAACATTCTCTGCCTCCCCCTTTTCTTTTGCTCCGTTAGCTGACATTGCCACGTTTCTAGCAGTAATTACTCTTTCAAGAGTTTCTTTTTCATGAGATGCGTAACCCTTAACTACCTCAACTAAGTTAGGAATTAAATCATATCTTCTCTTTAATTGAACATCAATATCTGACCAGGACTCTTTTACTCTGTTTCTCAAGGTTACAAGACCGTTATATGTAAGGATTATGTATAGCAACAATACTACTACAATCCCTATAATTATTATTAATTCTGTTGTCATATTTTTAATTTATTATTATTTATTGCTACATTAAATACTACATTAAATACTCTTCATTTTCAAGACCTCTTAATCTTTTTTAATATTCTAGAAATTAGCTTAACTATTATAATTGATTGAAAAATAAAACTATTTTTAATCTCTTTAAAAAATGTTTGTGTTTGACTTTTAAATCTTTTAAGTAAGAAAATGTTTAAAAGAATAAAAAGTAATGCTAGCCCTAATATTATATACATATATTGTATATTAACATACCTACCTACAAATATCTACATCAAAATCTTTTGCTAAAATCTCTCTTACCTCCTCTGGATTTAGTAACGACAAGAGCCATAATGTCAATTGCCTTGTTAAAGAGTTAGTGACATTGTTGATTGGAGCGATAATTTTTTCAGTCTCTTGTTCAACATATTCTACTACATTATCTTTTGTATTATTTACTACCTCTTGAGTAGATGAAATAACTTTCTCCATCGTTCCTTCAATGTTATCATTTCCTGCAATACTATCAATAGCACTAGCGGCTTTTGATTATTTAAGAGACAAAATAACATCGTCTTTCTTTTCTAAAGAGATATTTTCTTTAGGAAAAACCTCCATAGTTATAATTACTACTCCCAACAAAAAAAATAAAAGGGCGACAATGCGTCTTTTCTTCATAAGAAGAAATTACCCTTTTATTTTCTTTTTGTCAAAGATTAGTAGTCCATCGGCATTTGGGGATGATCCTTTTCTTTTTCTTCTGGTTTGTCGACAACGATACATTCTGTTGTTAAAAGCATTGAAGCGGCTGACAGTGCATTTTCAATACAAGATCTTACTACTTTTACTGGATCAACTATTCCTGCTTTAACTAAATCTTCATATCTATCATCTTTAGCATTATATCCCTCTGTCAGTGGTAGCTTTTTAACTTCAGAAACAATTACTGAACCATCTTTGCCTGCATTATCTGATATTTTTCTTAATGGATCTTCAAGAACTCTTTTTACTATTTCTAATCCAATCCTCTCTTCTCCTTCTAATTTTAATCGCTCTAATGCTTTCTGGCATCGAAGTAGTGCAACTCCCCCTCCGGGAACAATTCCCTCTTCGATAGCGGCTCTTGTTGCGGCTAGAGCATCTTCTGTTTTGTGCTTTCTTGCCTTCTGCTCAACTTCAGTTGCCGCTCCAACTTTTATTACAGCAACTCCTCCAGAAAGTTTTGCCAATCTCTCTTGAAGTTTTTCTTTTTCATAACTTGAATCTTCCTTCGCAATTTGATTTCTAATTTGACCGATTCTTTTTTCAATTTCTGCTTTTTTGCCTTTTCCTTCAACAATGGTTGTGTTATCTTTTGTAGATATTACTTTTCTTGCTTTTCCCAATTGAGAAAGCTCAACATTTTCCATTGTTATTCCTAAATCCTCTGAAATTACTTGCCCACCTGTAACAATTGCGATATCTTGAAGAATTTCTTTTTTTCTGTCTCCATATCCTGGGGCCTTAACTGCTAACGCATTAAATGTTCCTCTTAGCTTATTTACTATCAATGTTGTTAGTGCGTCCCCCTCAAGACCTTCTGCAATAATCAAAATATCCTTTCCGCCTACTTTTACTATTTTTTCTAACAATGGAACAATTTCTTGAATTGATGTAATCTTTTTGTCTGTAATTAAAATATATGGGTCCTCTAAAACTGCCTCCATTCTTTCGGGGTCACTCACCATATATGGTGAAACATATCCTTCATCAAATTGAAGTCCTTTTACCACCTCTTTTTCAATTCCTATTCCTTTTGATTCTTCAATGGTAACAACTCCGTCTTTTCCAATTTCAGTAATTGTTTTAGCAATTAATGCACCAAGGTCTTTATCTTCAGCTGAAATTGTAGCAACTTGTGCCATTTCATCTTCTGTTGATATTGGTTTAGCTATTTTTTTAAGCTCTTTTACTACTTCCGTACAAGCTATTTCCATTCCTCTTTTAATTGCCAAAGGGCATGAACCAGCAGTTACATTTTTAAACCCTTCTCTAATTAGTGACTGGGCTAATAGTGTTGCTGTTGTAGTTCCGTCTCCGGCAACCTCATTTGCTTTTTCAGCAACTTGTTTAACAATGCTTGCTCCAACATTTTCTGCTTTATCTTCTAATTCAATAACTTTTGCTATTGAAACACCATCATTAGTAATTGTTGGAGAACCAAAACTTTCTTCTAAGGCGACATTTCTGCCTTTTGGTCCTAATGTTACTGTTACTACATTCGCTAGTTTGTCAACACCAGCTTTTAATTTTGCTTTTGCTTCTTCAGAATAATAAATTTGTTTTGCCATATTTTTTTATTCAATTATTGCTAATATATCTTCTTCTTTTAAAACAAGATACTCTTTATCTTCGACCTTAATTTCCTGAGGGCTATACTTGCTAAAAAGCACTATATCCCCCTTTTTAACGTTCATTGGAATGACTTTTCCTTGATTGTTTGTCTTGCCTGGGCCAACAGAAACAACTTTGCCCTGTTGTGGCCTTTCCTTTTCAGCTGATTGAGGAAGAAGAATACCTCCTTTTGTTTTTTCTTCCTCCTTAAATTGTTCGATTATAACATTATTAGATAATGGTTTTATTTTCATATTTTTTTATTAATTATTTATTATTATCAATTAAATTATCAGAGTGATAATTATATTATATTCATTAAATTTTTGTTGTCAAGAAGTTGATTGCGGGAACTATATTAATAGTAAAACCATCATATTTAATTTCTTCTTCATCAGCATAGGTAACAATCGTTCCTTTCTTTAAATTATTCTTTTTTAGTGATTCTATTAGCCCCGCTATCTCTCTTTCTTTATTTTCTTCGTTTAGAAAATAACAAACTTGAATTGCTTCAATTATTTTTCCTTTTTCTTCAATCAAAAAGTCGCACTCATTTTTTTCTTTATCAAAAAATATATTGTGTCCCCTTCTTTTTAATTCAATGTATATTAGATTTTCCAAAAGCCTTCCTTTTTCTTCTGAAAAATAAAATGACACTATATTTCTCATTCCATTATCAATAACATATATTTTCTTATCAGAAACAAATTGCTTTTTAAGAGAATAATCATACCTAAACAGCTCAAAGACCAAATATGACTC
>DDMA01000004.1:47056-114847 GCA_002340425.1 Patescibacteria group bacterium UBA2558
ACTACCTCTTTTACACCAAAACGAGTAATAATATCTTTATATATAATGTCTTCGTATGTTCTTTTTAGAAATTCCTCGTCTTTATATTTTATAAAATCAGGAAATCCTCCACTAACAAGATAATTATCAAACGCTTTCATAACATTAATCCTATTAGACGATGATACTTTATCAAATTCTATATTATTAAAGATTAAATATTCTTTAAAAGAAAATGGGTAGACCTCAATTTTGAAATACCTTCCCGTAAGATGCGTTGATAACTCAGAAGACAACAACTTAGCATTAGAGCCGGTTATAAAAATCTTGTAATCCTCTTCATAAATCCTTCTTATAAATCTTTCCCATTTTTCTATGTTTTGTATTTCATCAATCAATATATTTTTTGATTGGTAACTTTTCTTCCAAACAGTCAATAATCTATCAAAATCAGAAACGCTAAAATCAATCAACCTTTCGTCATCAAAGTTAATATAATAAAAATCTCCATTAAGTTTTTCTGAAAATTGTTTCAAAAGAGTTGATTTTCCACTTCTTCTAACGCCAGACAAGATGACAATTTGTTTTGTCTCTATATATTTATCAAAATTAATTAATCTTTCTATTCCAGAATCTTTTTTTTGAAAATTATCTCTTTGATCATTAACTATTTCTTCTAATTTTGTTATATTAAACATATTGACAATGTTATTATTTCTTAATTAAGTATATTGCCAATATTGTTATTTGTCAAGCTTTTTGTATTCAATATATAAGAGGAATTTCAATACAAAATGCTTAATATTGACTTTCATAATAATTCTGCTATCATAATACTATATGAATGGACTGATAGTAAAGGTCATTTCTGGAATAGTTGGAATTGGTGCTTCTATATATTTTCTACCAGGAGTAAGTTATGATGGAGAAATAAAAACAATACTACTTGTTGGAGTAACAACTGGATTATTGTTATTTTTTGTAAGACCAATACTTTCTTTGATAACTCTACCTATTAGATTGATAACACTTAATCTATTTTCCATTGTCATTATGCTCTTCCTTGTATGGTTAGTTGACGCCCTATTCCCTTCATATATGTTTAATATAATTGGAATTAATAATCTTTTCTTTTCAGCAATAATAATTTGGGGCACAGAAAAACTGACCTCATCAATCTTATGAAAGATCAATTACTTATCGCACAAATAATAGTATCTGTACTACTTATTGTTGCAATTCTTTTACAACAACGCGGAACTGCATTAGGTTCTGCTTTTGGTGGCACAGAAGAAGTTTACAGCACAAGAAGAGGAATACAAAAAAAGTTAATGTATGGAACAATTGTTTTAGTAATAGCTTTTATTGTTCTTGCTCTATTAAACTTGCTATCTTAAAAAATGACAAAACAAAACCGGTGGCCATCAAAAAAGCAATGGCTTCAATTTTTTAGAGTTTTAGGGAAAAAGGAAAAAGCTTTCTTTGTTATAATTTTTGTAATCTTTATCGCCTCTCTTTCAATATATATCCACTCAATCTATATTAACAATACTATTGTTGTCCCTGCTAATTATGGACATATCAGAGAAGGCCTAGTTGGACAGCCACAATTAATTAATCCCTTATACTCATCAATTTCAGATATAGACAAAGACCTGGTTGAATTAGTTTTTTCTGGACTAATGAAATACAACGGGCAAGGTGAAATTATTCCTGATTTAATTAGTGATTACACAATTGAAGATAATGGTAAAAATATTGTTTTTACAATAAAAGAAAATGTTTTGTGGCATGATAATACACCATTAACAATTGATGATGTAATATTTACAATTGATTTAGTTAAAGAGACAGAATATTCAAGTCCTCTCAGAACAAATTGGCTGGGAGTAGAAATTGAGAAAACATCAGAATATAGCGCTTTATTAACTTTAAAACAAAAATATACTGGATTTGAAGAGTCATTGGTTAATCTCAAAATTATGCCAAAGCACATCTGGGAAGGAAAAAACTTTCAAGCAATGACTTCTAATGTCCAACTAAATGTTTTCCATCCAATTGGTAGTGGTCCATACAAAATAGAAAAAGTTAATCAAAATGGAAACGAAACAATAAAATCAATTGTTCTTCAAAGAAATAATAATTATTATGACAATCCCCCATATATAAATAGGATTGAGTTTGTCTTTTTTAATAATGAAGATGAATTAAAAAGAAATTTAGAAAAAGGGAAAATTGACTTAGCAAGCATTGCAAACTATGAAGGTGCCAAAATTATTGAAATGCCAAGTTATTATAATTTATTTTTAAATAATCAAAAAAAACCACTAAACGACAAAGAAATAAGACAAGCGCTGACAATGTTGACAACAAGAGAGTTAAAGTCCCCTTTTCTATCAAGTTTCTATAACCTACCCGAGCCCCAAAAAACATTTTCATTTAATGAAGAAGAAGGAATAAAGTTATTAGAAAAAAATGGTTACATAATTAAAGATGGTATCAGGACAAAGACGATTGAAAAATCAAGTGGCTTCCAGTTTACTAAAAATATGCAAGTTGGTAGTAATAATGCCGAAGTAAGAAAACTTCAAGAATGTCTATCTGAATATCAAGATATATATCCATCAGGAACTATTTCTGGATATTTTGGACAAGAAACAAAAGACGCGGTAATTCTTTTTCAAGAAAAATACAAAGAAGATATTTTAATCCCCAATAATTTAACAAAAGGAAATGGTATTGTCGGAGCATCTACAATTAAAAAATTAAATGAAGTATGTTTTGTTGTTCCAGAAGAAGAAATTGAAATGTCTTTTGTTCTAAAAACAACCGACCATCCTGATTTAGTTAAGCTAGCAAATAATATTAAAGAACAATGGGAAAAATATAGTATTAAAATAGAAATAAAAATATATAACCCTAATGATATTAAAAAAATAATCAGTAATAGGGACTTTGATATTTTACTTTTTGGAGTTCAATTGGGAGGAATACTTGAACCAACTCCTTTTTATCACTCTTCACAAAGAGTAGATCCAGGATTAAACTTGTCACTTTATCAAAGCACTAAAGCAGATGAGCTTATTGAAGAAATTAGAACACTTGAAGGCGAAGAAAGATTAAGTGCATTATTGGAATTAGAGGCATTAATTATTGAAGATGCTCCAGTAATTCCCCTATATGCACTAAGCTATCACTATATAGTAAATGAAAAAATAAAGGGCTTTGCAATTGAAAAAATTGTTGAGCCATCAAAAAGATTCGTAGAAATAAATAAATGGTATATAAAAGAAAAAAGAATATGGAAGTAAAAAAGAAAAAAATAGAAGACACTTTAAGGTTAATCCCTTTAGGTGGATTAGGAGAAGTAGGAAGAAATATGACACTTCTTGAATATAAAAACTCAATATTAATTATTGATATGGGTTTTCGTATGCCTGAAGAAACAATGCCTGGAATTGATTATATCATTCCTGACATATCATATTTATTAGAGAATAAAAGATATAAAAATGTTGTTGGAGTTGTAATTACTCATGGACACTATGACCACGTTGGAGCTATCCCATATATATGGAACAGAATTGGAAATCCACCAATTTACGCCGCTCCCTTAACAAAAGGAATAATTCTAAAAAGACAAGATGAATTTAAGGACCAACCAAAGCTTGATGTTAATGAAGTAAAAGATGGTTCAAAAATTAAACTTGATGTTTTTGAGATCGAATTTTTTAAGCAAAATCATAGCATTCCAGACAATATGGGACTTTTAATTAAGACCCCAGTGGGAAATATCGTTCACACATCTGATTTTAAGTTTGATAACTTCCCTGTTAACGAAAAACCGACTGACTTTAAGAAACTTGAAAGTATTGCAGAAAATGGTGTCCACTTATTAATGTGTGACTCAACCGGAGCCGAGGAACCGGGACACTCTTTATCGGAAAAAGATATTTTTGAAAATATGGATAAGATATTTGCTGGAGCAAAAGGAAGAATTATTATAGCAACATTCTCATCACTAATAAACAGAATTCAGCAAGCAGTTACTCTTTCTGAAAAATACAATAGAAAGGTTGGTTTCATTGGTCACTCAATGAAAAGCAATGTTGAGGTAACAAAAAAACTAGGATACCTGAAATCACAAAAAGGAACTTTATTAAAGAAAGTTGCTGAGACAAATGATCTTCCTGATAATCAAGTAACAATTCTTTGTACGGGTGCTCAAGGAGAGGAAAATGCTGGACTAATGAAAATTGCAACCGGAGAACATCAATCAATTAAAATTAAACCAGGAGATACTATTGTTTTTTCATCTTCGGTTATCCCTGGAAATGAAAGATCTGTACAAATNNAATACTAAAAGATGACTTTATTAGACAAAAAGCAAACGTCTTTCACTACAAAATGATGGATATTCATGCCGGGGGCCACGCTCAAAGAGATGAAATTAAAGAAATGGTAAGGATAATGAAGCCAAAGTTCTTTATGCCCATCCACGGACAATTTTCAATGCTTTTTGCTAACGCTAGATTAGCTGAAGATGAATGTGGCTACAAAGAAGACCAGGCAATTCTCGCTGATAATGGTAATATAATTAATGTTACAAAAGATAGGGTGTTTATTGATAATAAAAGTGTCAGTGCAGAATACATCATGGTTGATGGACTAGGTATCGGAGATGTCGGAGAGGTCGTTTTGAGGGACAGACAAATGCTGGCAAAAGATGGAATCTTTGTTATAATAGCAGTAGTTAATAGAAAAACAGGCAAAGTTCAGGAATCTCCTGATATTATTTCGAGAGGATTTGTTTACTTGAAAGAATCAAAAGACCTTCTTTATCAAGCAAGAAAAAAGGTCATCGCAACGATTGAAAGATCAACCACATCTGGACAAGTAACAAATTGGACATATATCAAAGATACTATCCGAAATAATCTTGGTGACTTCCTTTTCCAAAAAACACAAAGACGCCCAATGATATTACCCGTAATAATTGAAGTATGAAAAAAGTTTTTAGTGGAATTAGACCAACTGGAAATATACATATAGGAAATTACCTAGGGGCTATTAGCCAATGGATTCAACTACAAAAAGAAAATGATTGTATTTTCTCTATTGTTGACTGGCATGCTATCACCACACCTTACAATGAATCCACTCTTCAAGACACAATTCTCGAAACCGCTTCAATATATCTGGCCTGTGGAATTGACCCGAAGAAATGCATATTATTTATTCAATCAGATGTAAAACAACATACTGAGCTTACTTGGTTGTTAGGATCAATTACTCCATTAGGAGAACTTCAAAGAATGACTCAATTTAAGGACAAATCAAAGAAACACAAAAAATATATTAACGCCGGATTATTAAACTACCCTATTTTAATGGCTTCAGATATTTTGCTTTACGATGCTAATATTGTCCCTGTAGGAAAAGACCAAACACAACACGTTGAACTAACAAGAAACATTGCTCAAAAGTTTAATAATAAATATGGAAAAACTTTTACTCTTCCAGAATCATTGATTTCAAAAGAAGGGGCAATTATATACTCTCTTCAAGAGGTAGACAAGAAAATGTCTAAAACTGGAGATCCGAAAGGATGCATTGGTATATTTGATAAACCAGAGGAAATTAAAAAGAAAATAATGAAGGCTCAAACCGATTCAGAAAATGAAATAAGGTTTGACTTAACAAAAAAGAAAGGAATATCAAACTTACTAAATATCTATTCCCTATTTTCTAAAAAAACTATAAAGGAAATTGAAAATGATTTTGTTAACAAGGGATACAATGATTTCAAAAAATCATTAGCTGAATTGTTAATTGATAAATTAAAAACAATTCAAGAAAATAAAATTCCAAAAGAGGAAATTAAAAAAATTCTTAATGCGGGAGCTAAAAAGTGNNCATCAAGCAATTCTTTGCTTTTTGCTTCAATTATTAATCTCAAAATTGGCTCGGTGTTTGAGCCCCTTAATAAAAACCACCAATCATCAAAGTCAATTCTTACGCCATCAATTTTAGTTATTTTGCCATAAGAATAGTTTTTTTCTACTTTTTCAATAACTGATTGCTTATCTTTAACTTCAAAATTAAGTTCTCCTGAATGATAGTATTTCTTAAATGGAGCAATTAGTTCTGATAATTTTTTATTTTCCATTGCTTCAAATAATTTGTAAATTACAAAGTAAGGTGATTCAAAATATGAAGAGCCCTGTTTTAAGTAGTAATGACCAGAATATTCTCCACCAAAAAATATATCCTCATCTTTCATTTTCTTTTTAATAAAAGAATGCCCTACTCTCCACATCACTGAATCTCTCGCTGTCTCTTTTATAATATTACTACAACGAAGATCATATAATACCTTTTTATCAATTAATTTAGCAATTAGAGCAATAATTAAATCTGATGAAATTAACTCTCCTTTTTCATCAACAAAAAAAACTCTGTCCCCATCTCCATCAAAAGCAATTCCTATATCAGCGCCATACTCTAAGACCTTTTCCTTTAAGTCCTTGATGTTTTTTTCTTCTAATGGATTGGGCTCATGATTAGGAAAACTACCATCAAGCTCACTAAAAAGGTGAAACAATGAAACACCGCGAAACATACGATTGACAATCAAGCCAGAAACACTGTTAGCAGTGTCAACAACAACTTTAAGGTTGTATTTTTTTATTTCAAAAGAATTGACATATTTATCAGTAATGTCAAGTGTAGATATATTTCCTTTTTTTGAAGAAGAAAAGTTATTTTCTTCAACTAATTGCTTTATCTGATCAATTCCATCTTCACCACTCAAAGGCATTGCATCACTTCTTACCATTTTGAAACCATTGTATTGCGGTGGATTATGACTTGCCGTAATAATAACTCCACCATCGCAAACTAAATTAGAAACAGCAAAATAGAACATTGGCGATGTTGATAGTCCAATATCATAGACATCACTTCCCTGATCAGTAATTCCTCGTGTAAGTGCCTCAAATAAAGAATCAGAAGACAATCGATTGTCTCTTGCTACAACTATTTTAGAACCAATATACATTGCAAAAGCTCTGCCTATTTTATAAGCTATGTCTTCGTTTAGTTGCTCTCCATATATACCTCTAATGTCGTATGCTTTAAATATCATGGAAGTATTATATAACAAAATTGGCCGCTTGACCAGTTAACTAAAAATTGTTATATTGTAATCACCTTAAATTAAGAACAATAAGGATAATAATAAATATAAAATGTTTTACGAAATAAACCTATTAATTTCACCCACATTAGGTGAAGACGATGCTATTTCTTTTGTAGAAAAACTTCGAGAAAATCTACAAATTTATGGTAAAGTTGATGGTGAAGCTAAACCAGAAAGAATAAAATTAGCTTATTCAATTTTAGACCAAAATGATGCCTGGTTATGTTTTTTTAACCTACACCTTGAAAATGAAGAAGTAGATAAAAAAGAAGTACTTGACGCAATTGATAAAGCTCTAAAAGAAAGTGGCAATGTTCTTCGTTCCCTTTTTATCAAAAAGGAAGTTAAATCAAAAAAAGAAAAAAAGAAAAGAGTTCCTAAATCATTAGAAAGCGCTACTAAAAAGAAAGAAAATATAGATAAAATTGACGAAAAATTAGAGGAAATATTAGGAGAATAATAAATAAAAAATATGAACCTAAATAAAGTATTTTTAATCGGAAGAATTGCCACTGATATTGAAATGAGGTCAACTCCAGCTGGCCAAAATGTTTCAACTTTCTCATTGGTAACAAATAGAAAATGGAAAGACAAATCTGGTCAGATGCAAGAAGATTCTCAATTTCATAGAATCGTTCTCTGGAATAGATTAGCCGAAATTGCCTCTCAGTTCCTTTCTAAGGGTTCTTTAGTGATGATTGAGGGAAGAATACAAAATAGAAACTGGGAAGGCAAAGATGGTGTTAAAAGATATACTACTGAAATAATTGGTGAATCAATGCAAATGGGTCCTAAAGGTCAAGGGGGTGAAGCTCCCAAACAACAAGAACAACAAGATGATGACATTCCAGTCATTGAAGATGGGGATGAGATTGACATTAAAGATATTCCTTTTTAATAAATAATAAAAATATGTATTGTTACTTTTGTAAAAGAAATATAGATGAAATTAATTTCCGTGATGTAGAGAATCTTCAAAGATATATCTCAAAATCAGGAAAAATCAAACCAAAGAAAAAAACAGGTACTTGTGCAAAACATCAAAGAGAAGTGTCTACCGCTATTAAAAGAGCTAGAATAATGGGACTATTACCATTCGTAGAAAAGTAAAAGAACCTTTTAAGGGTTCTTTTCTTTTATTGCCTCTTGTATTTCTTTTAGTATCTTAGGATTTTCCTTAAGGAATTCTTTTGCTTTTTCTATCCCCGCTCCTAACTTAATATCACCATAGCTAAAATATGCTCCTGATTTTTTCACAATTTCTTCTTTTACTCCTAAATTAATTGCCTCAGAATATTTTGATATTCCTTCATTATAATAAATATCAAACTCCGCTGTCTTAAAGGGTGCGGCAACTTTATTTTTTACAATTTTTGCCTTAATTCTATTTCCAATAATACTTTCTCCTTGTTTTATCTGAGCAATTCTTCTTAATTCAATTCTTACTGAACTGTAAAATTTTAATGCAAGTCCTCCGGGAGTTGTCTCCGGGTTTCCAAAGACAACACCAATTTTCATTCTTGTTTGATTTAAAAAAATTACTATTGTTTTTGTTTTTGAAACAATTGAAGAAAGTTTTCTTAATGCTTGTGACATTAATCTTGCTTGAAGTCCAATTTGTAATTCCCCCATCTCTCCCGCTACTTCTGTTTTCGGAACTAAAGCGGCAACAGAATCAACTACTATTACATCAACTTCACCTGATCTAACTAAGCTTTCAACAATCTGTTGACCTTGCTCAGCTGAATCAGGTTGAGAAATCAAAAGGTCATCCACATTAACTCCAATTCTTTGAGCATAGTCAGGATCTAACGCATGCTCAGCATCAATAAAAGCGGCAACACCACCCATTTTCTGTGCCTCAGCAATTATACTTAATGATAGTGTTGTCTTACCTGTGCTTTCCCCTCCATATATTTCAATAACTCTCCCTCGTGGAATGCCCATCACGCCCAAGGCTAAATCTAAAGATAAAGATCCTGTAGGAACAACATCTACATTAACCTTTTGAGCGTCTTTCAATTTCATTATCGCTCCCTCGCCATATTTCTCCTGAATTTCTGATATCGCTTCTTCAAGATTAATTTTCTCTTTTTCTTCTTTCTTTTTAGCCATAATTAATTATTCTCCTTCTCTCTGCGTCTTTGTTCAATAATTTTTTCGATACGCTTTTTACTATCATATCCTTTAGGAAGATTAATGACAACGTCTTTTTTATGAGGAGACATTTTTTCAGTAATTTTATCTGGAAGTCCTTTCTCTTTTCGAAGATTATTTAATTTTTCAAACTTTTTGCTTTTTTCTTCATTTGCGAATGGATTTTCTATTGACATATATTTTTTTATTATTATTATTATTAATTATTCTTCTTCGCTAAAATATACTTCTCTTGGTTTTGCCCCTTCTTGTGGACCAACAACTCCACGTTCTTCTAATATGTCCATTAACCTTGCAGCTCTAGCATACCCTATTCCTAACCTTCTTTGCAAGAGTGAAGTTGATGCCTTCTTTGATGATATAACTGTGCGCTTTGCTTCTTCATACATTGGATCTTCTTTAGAATAAAAATTATCCATTTGTGTTTCTGGTGCTTCTGCTGATTTAGTTAATTCACTCATTAATGAATTGTCTTCTATTTCTGTTTCCAAAAATCCCTCTTCAATTTCATCAGTTGTTTCCTTAACAGCAAGATTAGAATCAGTAATCCAATTAATTACTTTTTTAATTTCATTTTCAGATATGAATGGATTTTGAACTCTTTTAGGTTTTGAAAATTCTTTTGATAATAATAACAAGTCACCTTTTCCTAATAACTTTTCTGCTCCGGAACTATCTAATATTGTTCTTGAGTCGACCAATGATCCAACTTTAAGAGCAATTCTTGATGTAATATTTGCTTTAATTAGTCCAGTAATAACTTCAACTGATGGTCTTTGTGTCGCTAAAATTAAATGTATTCCGGTTGCTCTAGACATTTGAGCTAATCTTACAATATATGACTCAATTTCTTTTCCCTTCACACTCATCAAATCAGCCAACTCATCAATAATTAAAATTATATATGGAAGTTTATCTTCTCCTTTCTTCTCCATTTTTTGATTATAAGAAATAATATCTCTACTATGCCCTGCCGCTAAAACGGTGAATCTTCTTTCCATTTCTCCAACTAACCATTTTAGAGCAACAAGAGTTTGATTAGCATCGTAGATTACAGGACACAATAAGTGCTCTAAGTTAGAGTAAATTGGAAACTCTACTCTTTTAGGGTCAACTAAAATTAACTTCATCTCATCGGGACTATTTCTGTATAATAAGCTTAAAATAATAGAATTAAGACAAACTGTTTTTCCTGATCCAGTAGTTCCTCCAACTAACAAATGAGGCATTTCTGCTAAATCAGCAAAAGTTGGTGTTCCTTTAACATCTTTACCTATGGCCATCAAAAGTGGTGCGGGAGAATTCTTAAACTCGTCTGTATCTAATATTTCTCTTAGTCCGACAACAGCTCTTTTTTTATTTCCTACTTCAATTCCTACAAGAGACCTTCCAGGAATTGGTGCTTCAATTCTAATTGTTGGACTAGCCAGTGCAAGGGCTAAATCATTTTGTAAGGCGGTAATTTTAGACAATTTAATTCCTTCTGCTGGCTTTAGTGTATATTGAGTTACTGTTGGACCAACGTTAACTTCGGACATTTCAACTGGTATACCAAATGTATGTAATGTTCTTTTAATAACCGATGAATTATATGATATATCTCCCCCTTCAGGAAATCCTCCCTTTTTAGACAATAAATCAAGTGGAGGATACTTATACTCTTTACTTTCTTGTTTCTTTTGTTCAAATGTTTTTAAGCTTTTGTCTTCTTTTTTAACTTCTACTTCTATTGGTTTTTCCTCTTTTTTAGGTATGAATTTGCCCCAATCAAAAGGAAGTAATTTCTTTTTACTAATTTCAACTTTAATTTCTTCTTCTTCATCATATCCCTCATCTTCTTTAATTTCTTTAATGGTTTTCTTGAATGGTTGAATAATAATCCATAGAGAGATAAGAATTGCGATTGTAAACAAGGCATAAGAGACAATATAATCAAGACCTTTTAATATCGGCCATGATATTAAATATCCAATCCACCCACCATCGAGTGAATTATTCCAAACAAAATCTTGTGCTAATTCTGGGTTTAATAAACTTAAAAATCCAGACAAACCAATAATTAAAATAATTGTTGAAATAATTAAAGAGTTTCTATTATCTTCAAAATGCTCTCCTCCTTTAAGAAGTATTATTCCAAAAAGAGCAAAAATTATTGGAAGAATATATATTACATTACCAATTAAAAAATCAAAAAACTTTTTGAGTGTCTCTCCTACGGAGCCAGCATTACCTGAAAAGGAGAAAACAAAAATAATTGTTAAAAGAAAAGACAAAGAAGCAAACAAATATCTCTTTGTTTTTTCCGGTAATTTAAAATTAAACTTTCTTACTGAAATATTTTTTTGTACTTTCTTCTTTTTTGCCATAGCTACTTATCTTCTTTATTGTAGCTCAATCCTGTCCCAATTGGAAGTAGTTTACCTAAAATTACGTTTTCTTTTAGTCCTCTTAATTTATCTTCTTGTCCCCTTAGAGATGCTTCTATTAAAACTTTAGATGTTTCCTGGAATGATGCCGCTGATAAGAAGCTATCAGTATTTAGAGCAACTTTTGAAACTCCCAAAAGCAAATCTTCTGCTTCAATTAATCTCTTACCTGCTTTTTCTAATTCTTCATTTTCTTCAAGCATTAATGCTTTAGAAATAATTTCTCCTTGACTAAAGCGACTATCTCCAGAATCTTTAATTTTAACTCTTGAAAACATTTGTCTTACAATAACTTCAATGTGTTTATCATGAATTCCTACACCTTGAGAAATATATACTTTTTGAATCTCAGAAATAATATAATCCTGAACCGCTTTTGTTCCAAGAAGTTTAAACATCTTTCTGAGATCAATTGATCCAGCAATCAATGGTTGTCCTTTTGTTACTATATCCCCTTCTTTAACTAAAATCTCAACTGATGATGTTATTGAATATTCAATTACATCATCTTCCTCTTCCTTACCATTTGCTTTGATAGTTTGGACCTTAATCACTCCTTTCTTTTCATCAATCTCAATAACTTTTCCGTCTTTTAAGGCAATCTCAGCTTCTCCTTTTGGGGGCCTTCTCTCAAAAATTTCTTCTACCCTAGGAAGACCACGAGTAATATCGGCTTCTCCTGCTACACCTCCAGTATGGAAAGTTCTCATTGTTAATTGAGTTCCTGGTTCACCAATTGATTGAGCGGCAATTACTCCTACTGCTTCTCCAATATTAATTAACCCTCTCCAACCCATATCAAGACCATAACATTTTTGACAAACTCCTCTGACACATTTGCATGTTAGTGGGGATCTAATTTTAACGGTCTCAATTGCATCTATACTTTTTATCTTCTGAGCTTTCTCCAAATCAATCATCTCTCCATTTTTTACAATTACTTCGTTTGTTTCTGGGTTAATAATCTTTTCTAATGAAACTCTGCCAAATATCTTATTAGCAAAATCCTGATTAATTTTACCAGCATCTTTTTTACTTACGACTAGACCCTCTTTATCTCCACAATCTTTCTCATTAACGATTACTTCGTGAGCAACATCAATTAACCTTCTGGTTAAATATCCCGATGTTGATGTTCTTAATGCGGTATCAGCAGTACCTTTTCTAGCCCCATGAGTTGAAATAAAGTATTCCAAAACATTAAGCCCTTCCTTATATGAGTTCTTAACTGCTAATTCAATAATTTTACCAGTTGGACTAGCAACAAGACCTTTCATACCTGCCATTTGTACTGGTTGAGACCATGACCCTCTTGAACCAGAATCAATAATACTAAATACTGGACTTTTAGATGAAATTGATTGAGGAACAAGTTTTTCTATTTCTGATTTTACTTTTTTCCAAACTTCAATTATTTGAGTTGTTTTCTCGTCACGAGACAAAAGACCTTTTTCATAATAATCATCAATTGTTTTAATTTTTTCTTCTGCCTCTTTTATTAATCCCGGTTTTTCTTTAGGAACAGTAAGATCTCCCATTCCCCATGTAATTCCTGAGCGAGTTGCAAATTCAAATCCTAATTTCTTAATCTTATCTAATGTATCAACAGCACTAGCGCCATATACATCAATCACTTTGTTAATCATTTTCTTTACTGTTTTTGAATCCATAGTTTCATTCTGATATTCAAAGTCCTCAGGTAAAACATTATTAAAAATAATTCTTCCAGCGCTCGTCTCAATAATTTGATCATCAATCCTAACTTTAATTAGTGCTCTGATATTAATCTTTTTTAAATTGTAAGCAATTAGTGCTTCTTCTTTTGATCCAAAAACTCTTCCCTCTCCCTCTAAACCATTAACTATTTTTGTTAGATAATAACAACCTAAAATCATATCTTTAGTAGGAACCATAATTGAATCTCCAGTTGATGGTTTTAGTAAGTTTTGAGTAGAAAGAATTCTTTCTTTTGCTTCTTGTTGAGCTTTATCTGATAAAGGAACATGAATAGCCATTTGATCTCCATCAAAATCGGCATTAAAAGCAGCACAAACTAAAGGATGCAATTGTATTGCCTCTCCTTCAATTAGCACCGGCTTAAATCCTTGAACTCCAAGACGATGTAGTGTTGGAGCTCTATTTAATAGAACGTATTTTTCTTTAACTATTTCTTCTAATATTTCCCAAACTTCGTTTGTTTCATCTTCAATTAACCTTGTCGCCCCTCGCACATTAAAAGCAAGTTCTCTATCAAGTATTTTTTTAATTACAAAGGGCTTAAATAATTCTAAAGCCATCTTTTTAGGAACACCGCATTCATCTAATTTAAGATTAGGACCAACAACAATTACGCTTCTTCCTGAATAGTCAACTCTTTTTCCTAATAAGTTTTGTCTAAATCTTCCACTTTTTCCTTGAAGCATATCAGCTAAACTTTTCAATAACCTTCTTCCTCCTGTTGAGGCCAGGGTTGTCGTGCTTTTACGCATATTGTTATCAATCAAAGCATCAACTGCTTCTTGAAGCATTCTTTTTTCGTTTCTAACAATAACATCAGGAGCATTAATCTCTAAAAGATATTTTAATCTGTTATTTCTATTGATAACTCTTCTGTATAAATCATTCAAATCAGATGATGCATACCTACCTCCATCTAATTGAACCATTGGTCTTAAATCAGGTGGCAAAACTGGCAAAACATCAATAAACATCCACTCTGGTCTTACTTTTGCAGCAAGCATATCTTTGAATATTTTTAATCTTCTGTAAATTATTTTTTTGTCTTCAGTTGATTTCTTAGATTCCATTTCTTTTTCAATCTTAGCAATTTCTTTGCTAATATCTAACTTAGAAAACAAATCTCTAATTACTTCTGCGCCTGTGCCTGCTTCAAAAACCTCACCATATTTTAATGAAAGCGCATGATATTCATTTTCATTCAAAACAGCTAATGGAGTTATTGAATCAAGTTCCTGTTTTGCCTTGTCTTTTGCTTTTTTAAGCTCACTTAACGCAATTTCTTGTTGCTTTTCGTTTTCAATATTCTTTTTTATATCTTTTGCCTTTGATTTAAACTCTTCTTCAATTTCATTTAATATTCCTGCTTTCAACTTATCATCAACTTTAGTAACAATATATGAAACAAAATAAATTACTTCTTCAATTTTGTGTAAGGGAACACCCAAAACCATTCCAATTCTTGATGGAATTCCTTTTAAAAACCAAATATGAGAAACAGGAGTAGCCAGCTTTATATGTCCCATTCTTTCTCTTCTGACAGATGATTTTGTTACTTCAACTCCACACCTATCACAAACTATTCCCTTATATCTTATTCTCTTGTATTTTCCACAATAACATTCATAGTCCTTTGTTGGTCCAAATATCTTCTCGCAAAATAAACCATCCTTTTCTGGTCTTTGAGTTCTGTAATTAATGGTTTCTGGTTTAGTTACCTCTCCATATGACCAGTCAAGAATGTCTTGAGGAGAAGCTATTTTAATTTTGATTGATTCTAAATTAGAGACAAACATATTTTTATTTATTTAATTAATCTTCTTTCTCGACTTTTCCTTTAATTATTACATTTAGAGAAAGAGCTTTTAATTCTGATAATAATAAATTAAATGATGCCGGTATATTAGGACTCTTTATTTTTTCTCCCTTCAAAATTGCTTCATAAGTTGCCGCACGACCAGCAACATCATCTGACTTAATAGTCAACATCTCTTGAAGAGTATAAGCCGCTCCATATCCTTCTAATGCCCAGACCTCCATCTCTCCAAATCTTTGTCCCCCAAATTGTGCTTTTCCTCCTAATGGTTGTTGAGTAATTAGAGAATAAGGTCCAATTGAACGCATATGGATTTTATCTTCTACCATATGAGCTAATTTCATCATATATATATATCCAACAGTAATTTTTTCTGGAAAAAATTCTCCGGTTTCTGGGTCTATTAATTTAAGTTTTCCATCTTCGGGGTATCCGGCTAATTTTAATTCTTCTCTAATATCTTCCTCTACTGCTCCGGACAAAGATGGTGTTTCCGCTAAATATCCTAACTTGCTTGCGGCAAGGCCTAAATGAGTTTCCAAAATTTGTCCCAAGTTCATTCTTGATGCAACTGATAATGGATTAAGAATAATATCTACCGGAGTTCCATCTTCTAAAAATGGCATTTCTTCTCTTGGTAAAATCTTAGCAATAATACCTTTGTTTCCATGTCTTCCAGCCAACTTATCTCCCACTTGAATTTTTCTAACTTCTGAAATCCTAATCCTTATCTTTTTAATAACTCCTGATTCTAATGAATCACCTGCATCTCTTGAAAAAACTTTAACATCGGTTACTCTTCCTCTTTTGCCATGCTCAACTCTTAATGATGTATCTTTTACTTCTTTTGCTTTTTCTCCGAAAATAGCACGAAGTAATCTTTCTTCAGCTGATAAATCTGCTTCTCCTTTTGGAGAAATTTTACCAACTAAAATATCATTGGGTCCCACTTCAGCTCCAATTCTAACTATTCCCTCTTCATCTAAATCTTTTAATTTATCTTCTCCAACATTAGGAATATCAGATGTAGTTAATTCTGGCCCAAGTTTTGTTTCTCTAACGTCACAGAAGAAATCCTCTATATGAACAGAAGTAAAAACATCTTCTTTAATTAGCCGGTCTGATAAAACAATAGCATCTTCATATGTAGAACCCCTCCATGAAATAAAGGCAACCAAAAGGTTTCTTCCCAAGCTTAATCTTTCTTTATCAATAGACCCACCTTCAATTAAAACATCGCCTTTTTTAACAATGTCTCCTTTGTTTACTACTGGCATTTGATGCATACAAGAATATTGGTTAGTTCTATCAAATATTCTAGGATAATATGTTTTAATTTTTCCTGATGTTGTTGCTTTAACTTGAACCTCATTGGCATCGACATAAACTACCTTTCCTGCTTCTAAAGCAGTAACTAATTGACCGGAATCTTTAGCCGCCCAATATTCCATTCCTGTTCCAACAAAAGGTGCTTCTGGATTTACTAACGGCACCGCTTGTCTTTGCATATTTGAACCCATTTGAGCACGATTAGCATCATCATTTTGTAAAAAAGGAATTAAACTAGTAGAAACAGATGTAAATTGTTGAGGCGAAACATCAATATAATCAATCTCTTCTCTTTCTATTTCCCCTGCTTCCCCTCTAATTCGTGCTTCTACTCTTTCGTTTAGTATATTTTTATTATCATCAAGTAAAATACTTGCTGGAGCAATATTATATTTTTCTTCTTTATTAGCATCCATATAAAAGACCTCGTTAGTCAATTTATTGTTTTTTACCTTAAAGTATGGCGTATCTAAGAATCCATAAGGATTTAATCGTGCATAAAGCGATAAGTGCGTTACAAGACCTACATTAGGACCTTCTGGTGTTTGAATAGGACAAATTCTTCCATAGTGAGATGGTTGCACATCTCTTACATCAAATCCAGCTCTTTCTCTTGTCAATCCGCCCGGACCAGTTGCCGTTAACCTTCTTTTGTGTTCAATTTCTGATAAAGGATTAACATTGTCCATAAATTGAGAGAACTGACTAGCAGTAAAAAACTGCATTACTTGTGCAGAAAAAGGCCTTGGATTAATTAGTTGTGCTGGAGTTAAATTTTCAAAATCAAGAGTTGACATTCTATCTTTAATAATCCTTGACATTCTAGAAATACCAACTCTTAACTTACTTGATATCAATTCTGACATCGTTTTGACTCTTCTGTTGCCCAAATGATCAATTACATCGGACACTGCTCTTGGATCATTGTTTAATCTAATAATCTCTTTCATTACTGCCACAATATCATCAACTGACAACACTCTATCTTCTTTTGTTATTTCTTCTTTTACTTTCAATCCAGGAACTCTTGACCACATTTTCCATCTTCCTACTTTAGACAAATCATATCTATCAAAATTAAAAAACATATTAAAAATCAACTCTTTTGCCGCATCTGGATTAGCCATCTCGCCTGCTCTCAATCTCTGATATATTTCTAAAAGTGCTTCTTCTTGATTATTAGTAATGTCTTTTTTAAGTGTTTCTTCAATATATGATATTTCACCATTATCAAAACCCGTAAACATTTGTCTAATATCATCGTCATTAAATCCTCCTAATGCCTTAAGCAGAGTTGTTGCTGGTAATTTTCTTTTTCTATCTATTTTTACATTTAAGACCCCTGATGCTTCTGTTTCAAACTCTAACCATGAGCCACGATTAGGAATTATTTTAGCGGCAAAACATCTCTTCCCTTTTGTTATATTCAATGGAAAAAATACTCCCGGTGAACGAGTTAATTGAGAAATTACAACTCTTTCTACTCCATTTAAGATAAAGGTTCCTTTGTCAGTCAATAAAGGAAAGTTTCCGAAAAATATCTCTTGTTCTTGAGATCTCTTTGTTTTTAGATTTTTTAATCTAACCTTGACTCTTAGCGGTGCTTCATACGAATCATTGTTTTCTCTTGCAATAAAACCATTTGGATAATTAGGATCACCTAATTCATACCCTAAAAAGTCCAATTCAAATTCTTTGCCTGTATAGTCCTTAATTGGAGAGACCTCTCTAAAAAGATCTTTTAGTTCCTCTTCCCAAAATTGCCTCCAACTTTCTTGTTGCATAAAAATTAAACTAGGCAAGGGATAAGATATTTTACTTTTAGCAAAACTTTTTATTTTAGTTTTCATATGATTTTATTTATTTAGAAACAAAAAACGCCCACATTTTTTATTTGGGTTAAATTGCTGTTTAATTTAAAGGATTGTGTTTTGAAATCAAAATATCAAGTAATTATATTACAAATTATGTTCAATCTATCACAAACAAATATATTGTCAAGAGTTAATTGACATATTTTGTAATATTCCCAAAGCAATAAAAGTAAAGACCAAATTACTGCCACCATAGCTAACTAATGGCAATGGTAGGCCTATCACTGGCAAGAGTCCTAAATTCATTCCAATATTGATGGCCATTTGAAAAAATATTCCAATTGAAAGACCTGTTGCAAACAATCTGGCAAAATTAGACCTCGCGTCAAGAGCTATTTTTAATATTCTCCAAAAAAGAATAATAAAAAGAGAAAATAAGAATGTTACACCAACTAAGCCCATCTCCTCAGCTATAGCTGAGAAAATAAAATCGGTCTTTGGTTCAGGCAAAAAGCCATTTTGAACTTGAGAACCATTGCCGATCCCCTTTCCCACAATTCCCCCAGAACCAATTGCAATTAATGCTTGGTTTCTATTCCATCCAGCACCTAATGGATCTTCTTGAGGATTAATGTAGTTAATTATCCTGTCTTTTTGATAATCCTCAAAAAGAAAAGACCACATTAAGAAAAAAGAAATAATGCCAAGAAAACAAATAAATAAAAAATTTCTTACTTTAATTCCAGAAACTATTAAAATACCAATCCAAATTGCAATTATTACCATCACTGAACCAAATTCTGGCTCCAAAAATATTAAAATGGCCGGAATCAGAGCATATATTCCAGAAAGAATAATATGTTTAATTTTATACATTTCAACATGTCTTTTGCTAAAATATTTTGCTAAAAGAATAATTAAAACTATTTTTGTTAATTCAATAGGGTTAAAGCTTATTGGCCCAATCATATACCAAGACTTAATTCCCCTAATTTCAGGAGCAAAAAAGAATACACCAATTAAAAGGATTATTGACAAAAAATAAAGAGACAAGATAGTGGCAGGATTTTCTCTGATATTTCTATTATCAAAGAAGCTAAATAAAATCATCGCTAATACACCAATAAAAATAAATATTGCTTGGCGATAAACATCAGAAAAATCACCTGATGAAATACAAGCGCTATATATACTAATAAGTCCCATTATTGATAATCCTAAGGCAGAAAAAAATAAGATTAAGTCCAGTTTTTTAATGTGGCCGATTATATTCATTTAATCATTTTTAAAAAATCATCTTCATTTATTATCTTTACTCCTAATTCTATTGCTTTATTGTATTTACTACCTGGATTTTCTCCTACCACTAAATAATCTATATTCTTTGAAACAGCACTATACACCTCCCCTCCTAAAGATACTATTTTTTCTTTGGCTAATTCTCTACTTAGTTCTTTCATTGTTCCTGTAATCACAAATTTTTTACCTGATAATTTATTACTTTTTTGTTCTTCTAAAAAATATCTCACACCCTTATTTTTTAATTCATTCAAGAAAAATTCATTTTCTTTTTTAGAGGACCATTCAACAATAGATTCAGAAACAACTGGTCCAATATCATTAATACTCTCTAATTCTTCCCTGGAAGCATTTTTAATTTCTTCAATTGTTTTGAATCTTTTTGCTAAACTATGAGATGTTTTTTGCCCCACATTTCTAATGCCTAATGAATAAATAAATTTGGAAAAAGGAATGTTTTTTCTTTTTTGTATATTTTCTATAATCTTTTGTGCTGATTTTTGAGCAAATCTTTCTAGGGGCAAAATATCGCCCTCTTTTAATTCAAATAAGTCAGAAGGAATTGAAACAAGACCTTCTTCAATAAATTTTTCTAAGGCCTTAGGACCAATACCTTCTATATTAAAGGCCCCTCTTGAAACAAAGTGCTTGAACCAGCCAATTTTTCTCTTAAAGCATTTTGTATTAGGACACCTCCAAACAACCTCGTCTTTTTTTTTAACTAAATTACTCCCACATGATGGACAACTGCTAATCATCTTAAATGCTTTTTCTTTTCCTGTTCTTAACTCAGGAAATACTTTACTTATTTCTGGGATAACATCTCCTGCTCTACCAACAACAACAGTATCTCCTATTTTAAGACCCAATCTTTCAATTTCTTCTTGATTATGAAGTGTCGCTCTGGTAATAGTTACACCATTTATATTCACTGGTTTTAATATGGCAACCGGTGTCATTGCTCCAGTTCTTCCTACTTGTATTTTAATATCTTCAACTATTGTTGTTGCTTCTTTTAGTGGAAATTTTAATGCAATAGCTCCTCGTGGTGCTTTACCAACAATTCCCAATTGATGAAAAATATTATTATCATTAATTAAAACAACAAGTCCGTCTATTTCATAGGGAAATTTCTCTCTGTGGTCTTGCCAGTAGCTATAAAGATCAAAGACCTCGTCCATATTTCTACATAACTTATTGTATTTATTAGTTGTTTTGAAACCGAAACTTTCTAGCAAGCAATGCTCTTCTTGATGTGTTTTTTGTCCCAAATCGGTAACAATACTATAAATATTAGCATCTAATTTTCTTTGAGCAGTAACATTAGGATCAAGTTGTCTAATTGAACCAGCAGCAAGATTTCTCGCATTGGCATAAGGAATATCTTTATCTTTATTTATTCTTTCAAATTCTTTTTTACTAATAATCGCTTCACCCCTAACAATTAAATGCTGAGGATAATCGCCTTTTAATTTTAATGGAATTGATTCTATTGTTTTAATATTTTGAGTAACATTTTCTCCAACAAGACCATCGCCTCTTGTGGAACCAAGAACTAAAATACCATTCTCATAAACAAGTTCTATTGCTAGTCCGTCTAATTTTGGCTCACAATAATAACTATAATCCGCTAAGAGTAATTTTTGATTCCTTTTTTCCCAATTATCCATATCTTCTCTTGAAAAAGCATCATTAAAAGAGTACATAACATTTTCTCTTTTTACCTTTTCAAAATATTCTAATGGCTTGCCACCTATCCTTTGAGTTGGAGAGTCCTTAGTAACAAATTGAGGATATTTTTCTTCTAAATCAAAAAGTTCTTTTTTGAGAGAATCAAGAGCTTCTGGAGATATTTCTTCTTTATCTTCGGTATGATAAAGATGACGATGATAATTAATCAACTCCCTTAATTTTTCAATCCTTTTTTGAATATTTTTTTCATTCATTAATAGCTAACTTCTATTCTTCTTTTTATCCCACTATATTCCCCTAAGGAATAAATTGTTGTGCCACTATCAAGACAAATTCCATTAAGAGGAGGATTAATCGTGACAGTATAGCCATAGTCATCTTCTCCAAGAGAGCCAGAGAAATTATCACAATTTGTTCCATCTTCTATGGTTTGAATATTATATAAGGCCTTCTCTATACCTGTATCAGCGGCATAAAAAGCAATGACACCATAACTTACATCAGCAACTATTTTTATTCCACCTATAATCACAGTAGACAATCCAAAAATAACCGCTAAAAGAACAGACATAATTATGATTACTAAATACAATGAAACACCTCTTTTTTTATTATTTATATTCATATATCTAATTGTCTTTTTGAAACCGTTGTCTGCACTGTCAATTCTGCAGAAGTTGATTTACTCATTTTTATTAATATTGTCACTCTTGGCTGATTAACTCCATCGTCCCCTATTGTGGCAAACTTTAAATTACTCACATTAAAAGCACTTGATGTTATTGGTATTGCATTGCCAAGCAAAGCACGGGACTCATCCAGAGAAACTCTCTCTTTAATTATATTGTTTTCTAAAAGAAATTCTCTACAAATATATTCGTTGTTTATAGGGTCATAGGAAATAAACCTTAAACTATTTTCTCCTATGCTATAATTTGATGGCAAACCATTACAATCACCTAATTCATCTTTTATCGCCATTCTAATTTTAGTAGCCATATAATCAAGTGCGTAAGTTGATTGCTCAACTAATTCTTGGTTTGCAAGAACCCTTTCTTGAGTCTTTATTGAAACAACAAAAGTATTAACTAAAAGTGTTGATATAATACCAAAAAGAGCTATTGACACAAGCATTTCTATTAATGTAAGACCTTTGTTATTTTTCATATTTCCCAATTATATATTTTTGTTTTAACTGTCATCGTCTTATCTTCCCAATAAATATCAGCTCTAATTTCCATTTCATCAGGCGCCGTTGGTGTAATAGTTATTCTCCTTTTATAATAAGTCCTTATATCATTAACTACTGGAGTATCAATATATTTATAATATCCAGAAGTATTTTCGATATAAAGAACTCTACCGTTTCCCTCCCATTGAGTCAGTGTCAAATCATCATAGTCTGCCTCACAACCAGAATAACAACTATCTAATCCATTGTCCCAATTATTGCCCTGTATCCTATTATTGTCCCTAATATTTTTAGCTATCTCTATTCCCTCTTGGGCAAGGTAAGCGGCAACAAAATTATCTCTCAATGTTTGTGATTGTTCTGAAAACTGTGAAATCATAGAAAAAGTTCCGATAACACCAATTGTTACAACAACCACAGCTATAAGCATTTCTATTAAAGAAAATCCTTTTTGATTAATCATAATCTTGTAATTTCAATTCTACCAGAATTATTTATTTTTACTACTCTCTTTTCACTTGCATTATCAACTAAATATAATGTAACTGAACCCTCTGTGTTAGTAAAATAATTTTCAATATATGTTATGGGGCCAGGAGGAAAAAAAGATATACTAAGATTGCCCAAAGAAATGTTATCTCTCTTTAGATTTTCTATCCCGACATCAGGAGAAAGATTGATTGTTTCTATAATCGAATCTCCAGTGTCATAGCGAGGATCATTATTATTGTTCTCATAAATTAAATAATTATTATCGCTAACACTAAAATATAGTCCGTAACCATTAGTATCAACTCCGCCCCCAATACCAGACAGTGCCTTTTGTTGCATCATTCTCATATCTTGAGCCATTTTTTGAGAAGTCCTATCTAATTCAAAGACCTTGCTACTAGAACCATAGTCAAAAAAAACAAGGGTAGATAAGATTGTTATCATAAAAATAACTACCAATAATTCTACAAGTGTAAATCCTTTATTATCCATTCTATTTTATTAATGATAAATACCACTGCACAATCTTGTCTCCCCAGAAAAGAGCAACAAATGTACCTGACAAAAGAAATGGTGCAAAAGGTATTTCTGATTTTAGATTTTTCTGATTAATTAACAATGATATAGTGCCTATTATAGCACCAAAAAAGAATCCTAAAAAGAGTCCCACTATTACATTAGGCCAACCAAGCAGTAATCCAATTAAAAATGCTAACTTAACATCTCCAAAGCCCATTGCAAGTCCTTTAGAAAAAAACCAGATTAAAAAGAAAAAGAGAGAAGCCCCTATCGCTGAAGCAAATGTTATTAAAATGTCTCCTGTTAAAAAGACCCATATAGCTGATAATATAATTCCTGAAAAAACAAATTTATCTGGAATAATATAATACTTTAAATCGTAAACAAAAATAACTATAAAGATAGCCATTATAGCTAACAAATAAATCATTTCTGATGTTAGCCCGACTTGTAAATAAACAAAAGAAAAAATGATGGCGGTAGATAATTCTACTAACGGATATTGAGAAGATATTTTATTGCCACAATAACGACACTTACCTCTGAGAATTAAATAACTTAACACGGGAATTAGATCCCATGGCTTAAGATCATGTTTACATTTAGGACAATATGATCTACCAACAATAAAACTTTCTCCTTTGTATGTTCTTAAAATAACACAGTTAAGGAAGCTTCCAACAATCAAACCTAAAACAAAAATAAAAATAATCATTAGTATTATTCTATCAAAAAAAACTACCTTAGAAAAGGTAGCATTTAATTACTGACATCTGTAATCATCACCACACCCCGAGGCAATATCAAAATATCCACTATAATCAATACACCAGAACTTTCCCATTGATAACTCTTTTGCAATACAATACTTTGAAACGCTCTCTGTATTGTCATTCATTTTGATACTAATCCTTCCGGGAATTCTATTCATCAAATTGGCACATAGGATATGTCCGTTGCCTACTCCTGCAAAATTACTATCCTTCAGTTCACAAAAATCAACATCAACTTTTTCTTCACTATAGTAGCCATACTTTTCCTTAAACTTCTCTGCTACAAAAGTTAACTGCAACATACTATCTTTAACTTTAACATCTTCAGAACTAAGAATTACTTCTTTTTCTTCTTTTGTAAACAAGAAAAAAACAACAACTAAAGCACTAATAATTAAAACTGCAATGAATATCTTAACTATTAATAATTTGTTGTTTTTCTCCATGTTTACTTATTGATTATTAAAGACAAACTGCATCTGTTGCTACTGGGTCACATTCACTATTTTTAACTGCACCGGTACTATCCATACATAAGTGATTACCGTCATTTAATTTAACGCTCATACAATAAGCTGACTTCTTATCATTCTTCTTAAAGGTTTCTCCATCTGGCAATTGAGATTCAATATCTTTAATAAGCGATACTGCTTCCGGTGATTCAGTATCAAAATCTTCATATGTCATAGGAGATTGACTAATCATGTAAAGCTCTACAACTGATCTTAGCTGATCCATTGATGATCTAATTCTAGCGTCTTTAGCACTACTTTGAGCACCAGACATTGAAATAACAATTGCTCCGGCTAATATACCAATAATGGCAATTACCACCAACAGCTCAATTAAAGTAAAACCTTTTTTATTCATAGTTTTTTTATTATTTACTATTTATTATAGTTCTGGTGTACACACAGCTGTATCAGTACAAGTTCCAGCCGCATTAAAACCCGTATCAGAAACACACCAATGTGTTGTGGAATCACTAATTAAATCTTTACTTACACACCATGCTGTTCCAGTTGTATCTACATACTTGACAGGATCATTTCCTCCCTGTGCATCAATATCAGCAAGCAAAGATTTAATTGCTTCATCTTCTTCCCACATTGTGGTCTTATAAACACCACCTCCTGTAGTATATCTATAAATTTCTGTTGCTGTCCTCATTTGACCTAAGCTTGATTTGATTCTAGCATCTTTAGCGCTTTCTTGAGCGCCAGACATTGAAACAACAACTGCTCCTGATAATATACCAATAATGGCAATTACCACTAACAGCTCAATTAAAGTAAAACCTTTTTTGTTCATAGTTTTTTTTATTTTTATTATTATTGTTTATTATTGAATACTTGTGCTTACTTGATAAATTGGAAGAAGAACAGCTGCTACTAGTAGTCCTACCATCAAAGCGAGACCTACTATCAACAACGGTTCAATTATACTTGAAAGGGAATTAATAAAAGTATCTGTCTCTCCCTTATAGAATCTTACTACATTTTCTAATGATGAGTCAAGTCTACCTGTCTTTTCTCCAACAGAAACCATTTGAACAAGCAACGGTGACATAATATCTGACCTTCTTGATAAAACAACGCTTATACTCTCTCCCTTAACAACATCTTTTTGTGCATCTAATATTGCATATTTGTAAACATTGTTCCCTATTAGATCAGCAACAACCTCTAATGCTTCATTAACTGTAATCCCCGCAGAAAGAAGGGTGGAAAAGTTTTCAGCAAAACGAGATTGATACAAGCTTTTAAAAAAGTTACCTAATATTGGTATTTTGAGTAAAAGTTTATCAAAAAAATCTTTACCTGTTTTTGATTTAGGAAACTGAACAAAAAATGTAATTATACCAGCCAAAAATATTAATGCTAAATACCAATAAGAAACAAAGAAGTCAGATATTGCCATGATGATTCTTGTAGCAATTGGCAATTCTTGACCTGCTTCTTCAAGAACCCCAACTAATCCTGGAATAACAAAAATCATAATAACTACAAAAATCAAAATAAAAACCAACAAAATAATTCCTGGATACATCATTGCTCCTGTAACTTTGGACTTTATTTCATATTCATTTTCTAAATGACTCGCTACTTTTTGTAAAATACTTGGTAAATTTCCTGATACTTCACCAGATCTAATCATATTGACATAGAAAACAGAAAATATTTTAGGATATTTGCCAAAGGCCTTTGATAACTGTGTTCCCTCTCTTACATCTTTTGCAATATTATATATTTTTTCTTTAAAGAAAGCATTTCTTGTTTGGTCTCCCAGCGCCTCCATCGCTTCTGCTGGCGGAACATTTGAATCAATCATAATTGATAATTGTCTAGAAAATACCGCTACTTCTTTCATAGAAACACCTTCAAAAAGAGTAATTTTTCTCTCCAAAGGGCTCTTGTCTTTTTCGTCAACTAATTGAACTATCTCTATGGGATAAAGATTTTCACTGCTTAGAAAACTTAAAACATCTTCTCTTGACCTAGAATCTATTATTCCTGATTTTTCAACTCCATTTATATCTTTTGCTTGATATTGAAATTTCATTAAATTATTCTCTTAAGTTCTTTTGGATTATTTGAAAATTTAATTGCATTTTCAATACTTATCTTGCCTTTTTTTACCGATTCTGCCAATGCCCTATTAAGAGAAACCATGCCCAATTCCGAAGAAGTGTCTATCGCTAAAGGTATTTCATATATTTTATTATCTCTAATTAAGTTTGAAATTGCTGCATTGTTAAAAAGTATTTCACAGACCGGAACAACTCCATCATTATTACTAGGAATTAATCTTTGAGAAATTACACCCACAAGAGAACCTGCTAATTGAGCTCTAATCTGAGCTTGTTGGGCCCCTTCAAAGCTATCTACTATTCTGTGAATTGTCTGAGCTGCTGAATTTGTATGCAATGTTGCAAAAACAAGATGACCTGTTTCGGCAGAAGTAACTGCTGCTGCTATTGTTTCAGGGTCTCTCATTTCACCAACCATAATAATATCTGGATCTTCTCTAAGAGACGATTTTAGAGCTCTTGAAAAAGACTTTGTATCAGAATGTAATTCTCTTTGGCTGACAATCGCTTTTTCTTTTTTGAAAACATATTCTACTGGATCCTCAATTGTAATTATATGACATGATTTACTTTTGTTAATCTCATCAATCATTGCCGCCAAGGTTGAACTCTTACCGTGATTTGATGGTCCAACAACTAAAACAAGTCCATGAGAATATTCGGCAAACTTTCTAATACCAATTGGCAAGTTTAATTCTTCAATTGTTTTTATCTTATCAGGAATTAATCTTAGAGAGGCACTAACTGTTCCCATCTGAAAAAATATATTTACTCTAAATCTTGCTCTTCCATCAAAACTGTATGAAAAATCAATTTCTTTTTGTTCAAGAAATTCTTCAATTTGACTCTCACTCATTAAAGCGAAACAAAGATTTTTTGAGTCCTCTGCACTTAATGGTTTTTCTCTATCAAAAAAAACAATGTTTCTGCTTACTCTCATAGCAGGACGATGTCCCTCTGAAAAGTGGAGGTCTGATGCGTTGTTTTTTATCGTTGCATCTAATAATTGATTTAAATATGCTTTATAGTCCATCTTAAATTTTTTGTTCTTCAGTAACTCTAAAGGCCTCTTCTACTGAAATTATTCCTTCTAATGCCTTAATTAATCCATCCTGTCTCATAGTTATCATTCCTTGTTTTTTTGTTTCTGCTGCGATATTAGCTGTTGAATAATCTTCAATAATTATTCTTTCTAATTCTGGTGTCATTTTAAGAACTTCGAAAACACCAACTCTTCCTTTTTCTCCTTTCATATTACATTTAGGACAACCCTTTGGCTTATAAACAAATATTTCTTTTGGTAGTTCGAAATATGACCTAATTTTCTCTGGTAAGTCATTTAACTGTCTAATAATTTCATTTTCAACTTCTTTCACTGGTCTTACCTTTTGTTTACAGTAAGGACAAAGTGTGTGAGCTAAACGTTGACCAATAGCAATATTAAGAGTTGCCGGTACAAGAAATGGCTTAACTTTCATATCTATCAACCTTGAAATAGAACCAATTGCATTGTTTGTATGTAACGTTGACAAAACTATATGACCAGTCAAGGCAGCATGAGTCGCTAAAGAGGCGGATTCCTCATCTCTAATTTCACCAACCATAATAATGTCTGGATCTTGTCTTACCACAGATCGAAGACCTTGACTAAAGTCATAGCCAATTTCTGGTCTAACTTGTGATTGATTAACTCCAGGTATAAAATACTCTATTGGATCTTCAAGAGTTACCACATTTACATCTGGTTTATTCAATTCCCTAAGAATTGTATATAATGTTGTTGTTTTACCAGATCCAGTAGGACCAGTCGCTAGAATTAATCCAAATGGTTTCGATACTGACTCTTTTAATACCACTAGGTTGTATTTTGAAAGTCCAATCTCTTCATATGATTTTAAGTTTTCGGTGGGGTCAAGAACCCTAATCACCACTTTTTCACCTAATTTAGTAGGAAAAGTTGATACCCTAAAATCAATCGATTTATTATCTATTTTAGCTCCAAACCTACCATCTTGAGGAATTCTTGTTTCATCAATTCTCAAATTAGAAAGAATTTTAATTCTAGCAACAATTGGTGCGTGTGTATGTATGGGTAAAAATAATGAAGAAAAAAGGTTTCCGTCCATTCTAAAACGAACTCTCATTTGTTTTTCTTCTGGTTCAATATGAATATCAGAAGCTCCCCCATCAACAGCATGTCTCAAAATAACTGCCACCATTTTAATAATTGGTGCATCCTCTGAAAATTTATCTGCCTTAAGTTTATTTTCTTGAGCATCAAAATCAAATCTTTCATCACCAGCTCCTAATTCTTTTTCTAGATCGACTAAGGCCTTACCTACCTCTTCTTTAATATCTCTATATTTTTTCAAAAAACTCTTAAAAGAATTTTCATTAATGACATAGGTATTATATTTAATTTTGTTTTGTCTAGATAAAAAGTTTAAAACCTCCCTTGCCTTAATGTTATCTGGTTCAACAATTCCAACATCTAAAACATCTCCATTTAAAGCAAGAGGAATTATTTTATAAAATCTTGCCGAGTCCTCAGGAATCATAGACAAAACATCACTAGAAACTTCTAAAAGTTCAATCTTGTCAAAATAAGGGATATTACAAATCTCTGCTTTAATAGCATTAATATCCTCTTCATTGACTATTTTCTTTGCAAATAAAAAGGATTCTTCACTTCCCTGAAAATTAGCAAACTCTTTTTGAAGCTCCTGGGCTTGCTCTTTGGTTATTTTATTTTTTTCAACAAGTTTTTGTGTTAATACCATTTTTATTTTCTTAATTAGTTACTGGATCAAAAATAGGAGGATCTGGAATAAACCTAAGTCCTGTAAATTTTTCCGAATTTATAAAGTTTATTAATTCTTCTATTTTTTTTTGTTCTATCTCATAATTATTAATTTGATTTTCTACATTTAAATCATTATCGGTAAAAAAAGTTTTGAAAATGAAAAATCCAGCAAAAATTATAAATGCTATCAGTATCAAGGGTGCCATTTTTTCTAACGGACTTTTTTGTTTTGTTTGTTTTTCTTGTTCTATATTTATCATATTTTAATAAGAATAAAGATCTACTGATAAGTTAAAATCGAAGAAATCACTGGGCATATTTTCAGATCGTTTTGACATAGGAAGAATACTAACACTTTTTATAGTCACTATCCTTGCCTGATTTTCAAGAGAAGACAGCAAGCTTTTAAAAGAATTATAACTACCCGTCAAGGACATATTGAAAGTAGTTTTTTTAACTGGCCCCTCTAGATTGTCTTTGTATTTGTCTTGTGTTCTTGAAATTTCAATTGGATTAGAATTAGTTATATTAGAAACAATCATTCCATTTTCAGAGGCAATTACTCTCAAAAAGTGGTGGACCTTAGGAAAAAAGAACGGAGATGAAGTAAAATTTGATTCAATAATTTTCTTTTTATTGTCCCAACCAGCATCTTTTAATTTTTTGAAACTATTTTCAGTAAACAAATAATAATTATTGATTGATTCAATTTGCTTCTCAAGCGTTTTTATCTCGCCATTTTTCAAAGTAATTTTTTGATATTCAGGAAAAATTAAAAAATAAAAGACGCCAAAGACAAGAACTATTATTATACCTGAAACTAATAAATTAATTTGATTTTGTTCCATACTATCTCAATAAATTTGACTTAACTATTAAAACTAAATTGAAAGTTGTCTTTCCTGTTTCATCTATAATAATGTTTGACAACTCATAACTTTCTATTGCTTCTTGATTGTCAAAAATAGCTATTTGCTCCATCAAATTTCTATTAGTTGATGTTACCCCTGACATTGATGCTTTTCTAGAAGCTGATTCAAATCTTATATTAGAATATTCAATTTGAGGATGAGACCATTCTTGAAATGATTCCAAAAATTGAGATACTTTAGGACTATTTTCTAAAAGAACTCTGAAATCATTAATAAACATTTTAGCTATATTGAGCTCATTGATGTTTGCTTTTACTGCTGCTGTATTTAATGAAGCAACTTCTGCTGTTAATCTTTTAACTTCTGCTTCTTTTTGAGGCATAAAAACAAATGCGAGAATAAAATATATTATAAAAGAAACGATTAAAATCAAAACTAAAATTATCAAAAGATTATTTTTGCTTTTTGGTCTTTCTTTCTTTGTTTCTCCTATATCAATTGCCATATATTATTATAATAATTATATATTATTATTCAAAACTTCTCAATGCCCCACCCAAGGCAATCGCATAATTAGCATTAATTTCTTCCATTTTTTCTTCAAGTGATCTGTTATATATTATTTTGTTAAAAGGTTTTCCTATTTCAACACTAATATCGCCAAAAGAATCTCTAAAATAATCTAATAATCCTGGCACTAAAGATGTTCCCCCCGATAAAATGATCCTGTCGGTAACAATTCCCTCTCTACCATCAACTTCTTTTATTATCTTTCTAATCTTTGTTGTTATTTCTAAAAGTTTTGGCTCCAAGACATCTCTTAGAAGTAATCCGTCACTTTCCATTATTCCATATTTCCTTTTAGCTTTTTCTGCTTCATGGGAATTAACATTAAATCTTTCTACAATAATATTTGTCAAATCCTTTCCAGCAACATCAAAACTAAAACTCATCTTCATAAACCCATTATTTATAACACTAACATTTGTACTTTGATAACCCATCTCAACTAAGCACACATTGTTATCTTTTTCTTTAAACAATAATGATCTCTTTAAAGCCATTGCTTCTGCTTCTAATGAGTCTAATACAATTCCTGCTTTTTCAGCAATTTGTTTGTATTGACCTACAACAATTTTAGGAACTGCCATTACCAAAACCTCCTTTTTTGCATCTTTATCAGCTTTTTCTTTTTCTATTAATTGCCAATCCAAAACAACCTCAGATAAAGGTAGTGGAACATATTTTCTTGCTTCAAAACCAATAGCACTATCAATTTCTTTTTTTGACATCGGAGGCATCTCAAAAGAAGAATAGAATGTTGCAAAATCAGGCAAAGAAAATGTTGCTGTCTTTTTTTTAATCTCTGCTTCTGCAATCAAGATTCTTAACGCAGTTGATATATTATCTATATCTGGATTTAAACTGTTTTTATCAAAAGACCTAAAAAAATCTCGGCAAGCAAAATCTAAATCAAGTTTTGCATAGTTCTCTAAAACAACCCCATCTTTCTTCTGAGAAACTTCGACAATTTTTATACTCTTAGTTCCAATATCTATACCGAAATTATTTGGCCTTTTTTTGTTTCCAAAAATCATGTTAAAATAATTATATCATCTAATATCTTTTTGACAAGTATATGATACCACATTTTTTAAAGACAAAACAACTTCTTAATTTGTTTTTTCCAAAGCAATGTATAAGCTGTAAAAAAGAGGGATCTTTCTTGTGCGATGACTGCCTCTCTTTAATAGAAGTAAATCATTTTCAGTATTGTCTTTGTGAAAAATTAGAAAAAAAGAATAAATGTAATTGTTGCAAAAAAAGAAACTTAGATAAAGTTTTCTCGGCAACATCTTTTGAAAATAAAATTGTTCAAAAAGCAATTCACAAACTAAAATACTCTTACATTAAAGAACTCTCTATCCCTCTTGCTTATTTAATTATAAAACATCTTCAAGTTATTGACTGCCAAATTAGTAATGACTTTCTTCTAGTACCTATTCCCCTATCAAATAAAGAAAAGAGATTAAGAGGATTTAATCAATCAGAAGAAATAGCAAAAATAATCTCTGAAGCAACAAAAATACCACTATTTGATTGTGTTAAAAAAATAAAAGAAACAAAACCACAAAGAAAAGAAAACATTAAAGATGCTTTTTTAATAACTAGGGATGTTTCAAACAAAAAAATAATTCTAATAGATGATGTCTATGCAACCGGCTCAACAATGGAAGAAGTGGCAAGAAAATTAAAAGAATCAAAGGCAAGTGTTGTCTGGGGAGTAACAGTTGCAAGAGAAATAAGTTGACCTTTAAGGTTATTTTGTATAGAATGACCTCATTAATGGAGAGGTGCCAGAGTGGTCGAATGGGGCACCCTGCTAAGGTGTTAGCTGTGAAAACGGCTCGAGGGTTCGAATCCCTCCCTCTCCGCCAATAAAAAAGAACAGATTATAATTATTAATCTGCTTTGTGTGCTTTTGTTCTTCTTCTGTTTAAATCGAGGAAATAATCCTTTCTTTCTTCTTCATTCATTACTGAGACCGCCTCAATATCAAGATCAAGGGAAGAATGAAACTCGTCTTTCCTTATCCATAATCTGTTCCAGAATAAAAGAATTCTTTTATTCCATATGTGTCTTTTCAATAAAAGAAACATCACTATCACCTATTATAGAATATATCTTTCATGTCCTATCGTCAATCAACTCTTCCTAACTCTTTAGCTATCATATATCTCTGATATGATTCTTCATATTTTGAAAACAATAGTGCTTTAGGATATTCAACATTTAATCCAGTTGCAACTCCCCCACCAATTCCACCATAGATTAATTCTTCGGGAGTATTTTGATAAAGTTGATTTATTGTACTTCCCGCTTCTCGTTCTTTAATATAAATCATTACTCCTTCAGTAAACTCTGTTTCTTTTGCTTCTTTAGCAAATTCTTTAATACTGTCTGCTGGAACAGTCACAAGATCTTTAACTTGTTTAGGCAAAAAACTACTAGCAATGTCCCCCACTATTTCTGCATATTTTTCTTCAATCTTTTCAACTTTATCATCTTTAAGTGTTTTAAAAACTTCCCTTCCCACCTCTCTTTGAAGTTCTTTGTCTTTGTCTTCTAATTTTGTTTTGAAAAAGAAATCCCATATTTTACCAGGCACTTCTTTAATATTATTCATAGTTGAAGTTAAAATATTATTTGTTGAGGCCTTTCCATAGGTATCATAGTAATTTTTACCATCTCTTGTGTATTTTTCTTGTCCATAGGTATCAACAAATTTTATTATTTTATCGCCCTTTGGGCTATACATAACTTCATATTCATTAGGCAAAAGAACTCTATCAGCGATACATTCTTTTCCGTTCCACTTCTCATCAATTTCACACAAATATTCTTCTTCCTCTTCCTCTATTTTTTGATTAAGAAAAGGTATTTCTATTTTAGAAATATCAATTTCGGGTATTTCCATCTCAGGAATATCAATTTCAGGTATTTTTATATTCTCTATAATATTATCTATTTGAGGAGCACTCTTTTTTTCTCCAGCAAAAGAAGATACTTGAACATCAACTTTAGCGCATCTTGCTGGTATATTAGACCTTTTAAGGCATGTTGTTGAACAAAAACTAGGAATGCCCCCACTATAATTGCCAGTAATTTGACACATATGCCCTCTTCGAATGTATTCTAAGCATTCTGGATCACTAATTTTATTATTATCAACCGTGATAATACATTCATAACCAGAAAGTTCTTGATTAAACATTCCTTTAATGTCGTCCCAAAAACTAGCACTGGCAAAAGATGTGCTTAAAAATAATATTGATAAAGATAATAATGTTATTTTTTTAATCATATCTATGTATTAAGATCTATCTCAAAGATTATTAAATATTTTAACATCTAAATGTCATATTTTGAAGCCCCGCCAATAAGAAAACAAAAAACCCACCATCTTATGGAAGAACTATAGATCTAGACCTATCTGAATCCGGACAGCTAAACCTATACGCTTGCCATGGACAGGATTTGAAATTCACCACTCCTAGTTTTTCATCTATGTCTATAATCTCATAAATTGTGTTCGATTCCTCTAATAATGTTTTAGTTTCAGCTGTTATGATATTTATAAATTTGATTGCGGAATTGTAATAAGGGCCTGGTTTTTCGCTCACGGGTACATTTTTCTCCTCAGAATAAAATAGTGCTTTTGAAAAATTATCATAAAAATAGACTTGATTTGCAATTTTTTCAGGGTCTAAATACCCACAGTCATCATATTTGACAGAGCCTAAAGACAAATAGGCGTATCCCATTGTAACCGATCCACCCCCTGCCCCCGGAGAACCCATCTGTGCTTTAAATAAAATATGACTATCATCTTTGGAAATTGCTATAGGCATATAAATCCCGCCCCAGTTTCCTCCAGTTTTTGATATTATGTCTCCCACAAGTTCTGATGAATTATTCAAAGAAGAATATTTGATTAACCGTATAAGACCAGTGTTATTTCTACTATCATAAACTCGTAAGATAGCATTACTGACATTAAAAGGAATTGATAAGATATGACGAAAGGCTGATTCTGGCACTATATCTTCTGGATAATCATTTACACCATTATCATAGACATTAGGATAACTGTAATCATATTCCGACTGCGCTCCATGTCTATAACCTATATCAATGGGAATAGGTTGTATATAGCATTGTTGGTTTTGCCTATATGAAGACTCTTGTAATAATTTTGGGAATATGACCATGCACCAAGCTTTGTCATATTCTTTCTCACATATAGTAATATCTTTTTGATTTATCGCAATCTTCATTACGCAATCTTTAGAATAATCCGGACAGATACTCGGATCATTTGCTTCAATAGCCAAATTTTCATAACAAACGTTCTGGTCAGAATAGTCTTGTATATTTTCACACTCTGATAATCTTTGAGTAATTTCTTCCGAGGTAAGTTTATCTTCCGATTCTGCGATATAATAATGTTGATAAGCTAAAATTCCTCCACCAACCACAAAGATTAAAACAACAATAATCCCAATTGCTATGGGTGTAGATATACCATGATTTAAATATTTTAACATAGTTTTTAAGTAATAATTAATTCTTATATATGCATATGACTAAAGCAGTGTGCATTTGAAAAAATCCGATTATTTGGTAGTATAACAATAAGGGTAATAATCTTATATACTATAATACTACCAAAACTTTATTTATATGACAAGTGGAAAGACAATCAGCGAAAATATCAAGAAAATACGCGCCAAGATTGGCCTTACCCAAGATGATTTGGCTAAAAAAGCGGATATAAAATACACAACACTTATGAAGGTCGAAAGTTGGTACTGTTAATAAGCCGAGTGTCCAAACTATGGCGAAAATTGCCAAAGCGTTGGGCGTTGCCATAGAAGATTTGCTAAAATAATTTAAACATATGCCAAATTTTGAAGGACCGCCACAATTTAATCCAGAAGAACAAACGCCAACTCTAGAAAAACGACCCGAGGTAGAAAAAGAAGAAAAGATAAAACAACTTTTTGGTCATTGTTTTGAAATTTCAAAATTTGAAGAAGGCGATCGCATTCCTGTTGGCGGTGAAAGTATCTTTTCTTCGGAAGCGAACATTAAAATCGAGGTTGATTTTCAACAATTTCAAGAACTTTTTCAGGAAGCACATGAAGTAGCGATTAAATATGACTTACCTAAATTAAGAGAATGGCTGACTTCTCAGGGTATTGAAGTGGATGAAAAACTTTTTGCTGAACTATTTGCTTTTACGAAAAAATTTGAACAAAAATACCCTGATAATCCAAAAAGTTCTGAAGCAAGAAAAAAACTCTACAGCGAAAAAGGTAAAGAATTAAAACTAAGTGATATATTCAATGCAAATAATGCAGAGTGTGCTGAAATTGCGGCGTTAGCGCAAGGATATTTGCAACAAGAAGGAATTTCTTCATCTTATTTCAGCGGCGATGTTTTATGGAATAGAGAAGAGGAATTTTCCGAAGAACATAGTTTTATTATTATCAGACAAGGCGACAAAGTTTATATTTACGACCCAGCCAATCCGACAAGTACGACTTCAGGAAAATTCCCAAGTTTATACACCACAGAAGCTAACTTTGATGAAGAAGTGGCAAAAGGCCAAAAAAGATTTGTGACTGCGAGAAATATTTTGAGCAAGAAGGAAGCATTTTATGGTGTGAATAACGGTACAAATGTTTGGGCGGAAAAACATATTGTTTAGTCGCCAAAGAAAAACTTGAAATCGTCCTTTTCGCTTCCGCTTCAGGGTGAGGCGAGCAGAAAGAGGGTTTGGGGNNGAGGGATTCGAACCCCCGGTGAGTTTCCCCACAGTAGTTTTCAAGACTACCCCATTCGGCCGCTCTGGCATCCCTCCGTATGGTGGAATGGTATAATAAAAAGAATGTATTGTCAATTTTGATGAAACCCTAAGTCAGCTGGATTACTACCTCCTGAAATATATTTCATTTTTCCTCCACTCTTCTCAAAAGTATACCTTAATTGTTTAACTTCTTCTGCTAATTTTCTGGTTTCTTCAGGTATATCTTTTTTAAGATAGCCCTTTGACCAATATTCTAAAATTAATTTACTATCCCCAAAAATATTCTTACAACCCTTATCAAGAGCAATTTCTAATGCAAGTTTACAAGCAAGCAATTCTCCAAAATTATTAGTAACATTTCCTTTAATTAAAAAATTACCTCTTTCATTAACTCCATTTTTTAATAATGTCTTACCATTTTTATCAGTAACACTTACCTCTACGCCCATACCTGATCCCGTTCCGGCATCAAAATATATTCCATCATCTACTGCGGTATTTTTTAGAGAATAATCAGCCCCCATCTGAAGCCATCTTTCTGCTTGGTCTTTTGATTCAAAACTTTTGTATTTTGCATTATTTTTACCTGAAACAATCCTCTTACATTCATCCCAAGTTTCTAATATCCCCTCTTCATTTCCTATTTTGTATGCATAATATTTCTTCTTTGCCATATTATTATCTTACAATAAAAATTAAAAAGAGAGAAGTATTAAACCCTTCTCCCATTTGTGAGGAAGCCCGTTACAGATCCAGTGTCATAGACTGATCTTTTGGACTCTCTCGCTGCGAACTCCATCCATTTCTGAACATAGTCAAAATATGGACTATAAATTGCCGAATAGGTGTCCCCTGGACAATCCATATGAACTTTATTAATGACATTCTCTCTTTCATTATGAGTAATTAGCATCCATGCTACCTCATAGGCGCCAAGGCCAAATTCATTTGAAGCCATCTTTTTTCTTACTAAGTTAACTGACCTACCAAGATGCCTCGCTCCAAATTGAGCAGGAATTATAATTATATCTCCCGCATCTTTTTGAGCTCTTGACAAGATGTCAAGACATTTAATTGTCTTTTCTTCTCGACAAAATTTCTTTCTTTCTATTTCAACATGACAATGAAACCTTCTCTTTTCTTCAATTATCTTCAACGCTTCAGAGGTTGCTCTCGTATAGTTACTCCTCAGCTTAGGAATAACAAACAGTGCTTCTGCACCATCAGGAAGGCATGCTTCCATTGCATTTTTAATAAAGTTTTCGTTCGTTTCAACAGGAATAAATTGATTTATAATCTCAATTTGTTTCCATAAATCCTTTGGGTGATAACACCGCGGATAAATTAACTCTTCCATTACACACCTCGGCTTTAATTGTAAAGAAGCCGTATATCTTGTATAATACTACTGATATTTTGTCAAAGCCCTTATAATTCAATGGATAGAATACAAGCTTGCGGAGCTTGAAATAGAGGTTCGACTCCTCTTAAGGGCACTAAAAACCTTGTATTATTTTTAGCGGTTTGCTATACTCATATCATAATCATACTTTTCTAACTTGTAGGAAGATGAAAAAATCAGAAAACCAAAGGCAATTTTACGGCACAGTGAATATTGGAGAAAAAGGACAGATGGTTATTCCGGCAGAAGCCCGTAAATCAATGGGAATTAAAAAAGGTGATAAACTTCTGGTATTTGGTATGGGGTGCGACATGATTGCGATTACAAAATTATCTAAAGTAGAACAGTTCGCATCGCATCTTTCTGACCAGTTAGATATAATACGCAAAATTACTGAAAAAATAAATAAAAAATACTAACGTTTCAAGCGGCATCTACAGAAATTCCATTACATTCCTGTTTGTGGTAGATTGTTGTTTGTTCTGTTCTTATTATAATCGTATTCCTTGTTAAAACTTTATACATATTTTTATGAATATTATACGCGTTGAAAATTTAACAAAACAATTTAATGGTTTTACAGTGGTTGACCATATAAATTTTGAGGTAAAAAAGGGAGAAATATTTGGTTTTTTAGGGCCTAACGGCGCAGGCAAATCCACAACTATCAATATGCTTTCTACAATCTTACCCGTAACCGACGGCGAGGCCTTTATTAATGACTTCAGTATTTTATCTCAAAGAGACAATGTGCGAAAATCCATTGGCCTCGTTTTTCAAGACCCGTCATTAGACGACCGGCTCACCGCAGAGGAAAATCTCCGCTTTCATGCCAAGCTCTATGGCGTGCCAAGTGATGAATTTCAAAAACGGAAGCAGGAAGTTTTGAAATTAGTTGATTTGTGGGATAGACAAAACGACATCGTTAAAAATTTTTCTGGTGGCATGAAACGACGGTTAGAAATCGCACGCGGACTCTTACATTATCCAGCAGTTCTTTTTTTAGACGAACCAACAATTGGGCTTGACCCACAAACACGCGCCCATTTGTGGGATTATATTCTACGACTTAAGCGTGAAAAAGAAATGACCATTTTTATGACCACACATTATATGAATGAAGCAGAGTATTGCGACCACATTGCCATTATTGACCAGGGAAAGATTGTAGCGTCGGGCACACCGCGCGAACTTAAAAAACAAATCGGAGGAGACATTATCAGTATGACAAGCAACCGAAAGGCAGAACTCAAAAAAGAAATTGAGAAACGGTATAAAAAGGACGTGAAAGAAAAAGATAAATTTTTACAAATAGAAGTTGAAGACGGAGAAAAATTTTTGCCACGTCTATTCAATGAACTTACAGTTGAGATTGATTCCATTGAACTTCGCAAGCCAACGCTTGATGATGTGTTTCTCTCGCTCACTGGCCGCGCCATTAGGGAAGAAGAACCATCCGATAAAGAACATATGCGTCAACGTATGCGAACGAGACGAAGAAATTAAAATTCTATATTTATGCAATTTATCCAAACAATATATACAATTTGGCAAAGGGAAATAATTCGCTATTGGCGGGATAAAACGCGAATTGTTTCCACGTTTTTTATGCCGTTAATGTTTCTTGTTATCTTCGGTGCCGGCTTGAATGAAACTCTTGCAACAGGAAATTTCGGTGTTGATTTCACCCAATTTATGTATCCCGGTATTATCGCGATGAGCATTATGAACATTGCTTTTTTCTCCACCATCTCTACTGTCTGGGATAGAGAGTTTGGTTTCTTGAAAGAAATCTTGGTAGCGCCCGTTTCGCGGGTAGCGGTTGCTTTCGGCAAAACGCTTGGAGCAACTACCATTGCTTCAATTCAGGCGATTATCTTATTGATTCTTGCTCCACTTATCGGTATAACAATTCATATTACCATTATTCCTCAACTCATTCTTTTTATGCTTCTGCTTGCTTTTGCCATTTCCGGCATGGGACTACTGATTTCTTCTCTTATGAAAACAACTGAAAGCTTTGGAATGGTTACGCAAATTTTAATTTTCCCCATGTTTTTTATTTCAGGTGCCTTCTTCCCTTTAACTTCTGTGCCATCATGGATGAGTGTGCTTTCGTATATAAATCCATTAACCTACGGCGTAGATGCCATACGACAAATTATTTTAGGCAATCAAGTAGCAAGTAATATTTTAAACAATCTTTCTCTACATCCTATTTCTGTAGACGCTCTCTTTCTTGTAGCATTTTCAGCAGTAATGGTAAGCGCCGCTGTATTCGCTTTTAACAAAAGAGCATAGTAGCACCAATCAGTATTTTTTGCTAAAATTGTGTAATATGAAAACTCCAGTTGAAAATATTCCCAATATTGGGCCTATTTACCAAAAAAGATTAAAAAAACTAAAGATTAAGACTTTAGGTGATTTTTTGTATAACTTTCCAAGAGATTACAAGGACTTTTCTAGGGTATCAAAAATTAAGGATATTAAAATAAATGAAGTTAATAGTATCTCTGGAACAATTAAAAGCATTGAAGAAGAGAAAAGAAAAATGTCTATTGTTAGAGCATTAATAGAAGATGATACCGCATCAATTGAAGTGGTCTGGTTTAATCAACCATATTTGGCTAAATCATTAAAAATTGGTGACAAAATAATGCTTAGTGGAAAAGTAAGAATAAACAGATATAGTGTTTCAATGGTCTCCCCTGCTTTTGAAAAAGTATCATCAAAAGAAAACATTCACACAGGAAGAATTGTTCCAATTTACTCTGAAACAAAAGGAATAACTTCTAAGTGGATAAGATATGTCCTAAAATCAATAATAGATAAAATTAAAAACAAAATACCTGAAACATTACCAGAAGAAATTATTAAAAATTATAATCTATTGCCTTTGCCAAAAGCCATAGAAAAAATACATTTTCCTGACAGCAATGAAGATATTATTCAAGCACAAAGAAGGTTTGTTTTTGAACAATTATTCTTAATTTCTCTTTTGAATATGAAAAAGAGAGAAGAGTTAAGAAAAGAAAGTGCTCCAGCAATACCAATTAACTTGCCAGTAATTAAAAAATTCATTAACTCTCTTCCCTTCGAGCTTACGCCTGCTCAAAAAAAATGTTCATGGCAAATAATCAAAGACATGGAAAGAAACTTCCCTATGAACCGACTATTGCAAGGTGATGTTGGCTCAGGAAAAACGGTTGTTAGCGCAATTGCGGCAATTAACACCGTTAAAGCAAAGCGTCAAGTTGTTTTAATGGCTCCAACAGAAATATTAACAAAACAACACTTCAAAACATTCTTCAATTTATTAAAGAACTTTAATATTAATATTGGTCTTCTAACAGGAAAAACAGATCTTTATTATTCTAAGAAATTAAAAAATGACACCATTGAAATATCAAGAAAGAAACTATTGGAAAAAACAGAGAAAGGAGAAATTGATATTTTAATTGGAACTCAAGCATTAATCACCCAAACAAAAACAAAAGAAAACAAAGTGAAATTTAACGATTTAGGATTAATTATAATTGACGAACAACACAGATTTGGAGTTAAACAAAGAGCGGCATTATCACCAAAAAATAAAATTGCCCATTTATTATCAATGACTGCTACTCCAATTCCCAGGACACTTACTTTAACAATCTGGAGCGACTTAGATTTATCAATCATTGATACTCTTCCAAAAGGAAGAAAGAAAGTAAAAACAGAAATTATTGATGAAGAAAAAACAGCATACTCTTTTATTAGAAAAGAAATTAAAAAAGGACATCAGGCCTTTGTAATTTGTCCCCGAATAGAGGCAGAAGAAGATGAAAAAATAATAGTAAAGTCCGTTATCGCTGAATATGAAAAACTTTCAAATGTTGTTTTTCCTGATTTGAAAGTAAATATGCTTCATGGAAAAATGACACCAAAAGAAAAAGACAAAATAATGAGAGATTTCAAGAATAAAAAATTTGATATACTTGTTTCAACTTCAGTTGTTGAGGTAGGAATAGATATTCCTAATGCAACTGTTATGATGATTGAAGGTGCTGATAGATTTGGATTAGCTCAACTTCATCAATTTAGAGGGCGCGTTGGTAGAGGAAAAAAACAATCTTACTGTTTCTTATTAACGGAATCAAAAAGCAAGACAACTATTGAAAGAATGAAAGCAATGACAAAATATGATAGTGGATTCAAGTTGTCTGAAATTGATCTCAAGTTAAGAGGTCCTGGTGATTTTATGGGCAAAAGACAATGGGGCATACCTGACTTTGTAATGTCATCTCTAAACAATTTAGAAATTATTAAAGAAGCCAGAAGTGCCTCTGAAGAAGTTTTTCCTGTCACAAATGAGAAATTAAAAAGACGCCTTGAAGCGTTTGAGGAAAAGCTACACCTAGAATAATTATTTTCTAACTTTTGGAGTCACCCAAAAACCCATATACTTTCCGAATAACCAGTGCATTTGAGCATGAAGTGCTGGCAAGGCACTAAAAAATATCATCACAAAAGGAATCATTACCCACTCTACAACAACTAAAACATTTTTTGATTTTCCATAATTGGCGGGCTTAGGTGGAAGCAAAAGCATACTTATCCAAATAGAAAAAATAATACAAGACATTGCTATTGTTAAAATTAATCCAGTAACTTTTGGTAAGTTGTATGACAAAAGTAAGCTTGAAAACTCTGGACCACCAATTAATAATGGTAACCATCCGAGAGCAAAAATTAAAATTGCAGAAACAGCCCACGATATATGACCTTCTATTAAATTAAATCCCATTGATAGCTTTTTTCTTAATGGTATTTTTTTATTTTTTATAGAGGCAAAGATAAAGAAAGGAACTTCCCCTACCCCATAGGCCCATCGCTTTTGTTGTTTATAAATATTTTTAAGAGTTGTTTTTAAATCCTCGGCACAGTTAGCATCCATTGATACTGGATAATAAAGTGGTTCCGTCCTATAATCACCATCGTATTCAAAAAAACATTGCCAAAATATTCTTGAATCATCAGATATAACATTTTTCTGCTTGAAACCAACATCACTAAGTGTCTTAAAAGGCATAGAATGAGAAGAAAATGTAATTAGTTTGTCCGGTCTTTCTTGATTCATTGTGTGCCAAAAAGAGGAAGAAAAAGAAAAAACTCTAGAAAGAGATGGGGTCTCCCAGATATTATTTAAGTATAACGGAATCGGCTGAAAACTAGTCCTTAGAGGATTTTTAACTGTTAAATAATAATAAGTTAAGCAACTAAAATACTTTGGGTAAACACAGGTATCAATATCAAAAGATGAGACCAAAATATTTTCATAAGGGATATTTAATTCATCAATCAATTTTTTTGCCTCTTTTGTTGCCCATGCATCATTAGCTCCGTGACCAGCAATTTCTCCCGGAAGATTACTTGGATGAAAAGTAACTAAGAACTTAAAAAACTTGTCGCCATAATTTTTTTTAATTTCAGAAGAAATTCTTTCTGCATTTTCTCTATCTGCTTCTTCACAAGCAAGAACAACTATCATTTTATCTTTTGGATAGTCCGTTTTGACTAAGCAATTCATTGTTGTTCTAACAACTTCAATTGGCTCTCTAAAGGTTGGTAATACTATTAAATGATAAATTTCCCTATATGATTGAACATTGATTCCATTTTGCGGAGCTCCCATTTCTTCCAATTTTTTTATCCAATTTTCATGCTCATTTTTTCTCATTTTAGAGTAACCATCCTTCAAATAGAAAGCAAAATATATTGTTCTTAATAAGAAATAAAAATCATAAACAATAATAAAAAAAGCTACCCATACNNCAAGACAAAATCACCGCTAAAAAAAGTATTAGCAAACTTGTAATCCCAATAATCATTTCTAAAAAGCGATATAATTTTCTTTCCTTGGGATTTTCTAAATCTGTGGCTCTACCAATCTTTAGATAATATTTTTCATCCATTGTGACCCCACAGGGAATCGAACCCTGATTGTCAGATTGAAAATCTGATGTCCTAACCGTTAGACGATGGGGCCTCTAACAGAGTATATATATCAAAAAAACAAGAAAAAAACAAGTTAAAATTCAATCTTATCTCCTGGATTAATTTTGCCTTGTTTTGTTTCTTTTATTATTTCTCTTAATCCTTCAAGGTCAATTTTATTTTCTTTTTTTTGAGGGACAAAATCCTTGGCTACTTTTTCTAAGTTTATTTCTTTTGGTTTACCTAAGCATGTTTTACAATAAACTGGTCTTTTGTCATCTGGCTCNNATCTGACACTCTGCATCAAAAAGATTTTTTATTTCTTTTTTAACTTCTTTCTTTTCTTCTACAACACCAGTATATTTTGATATTTCTTTTTCAATAATTTCTCTGTCTTTTCCATATTTATTTCTTGAAAATTCAATAATCTCATCTTTATAGCCATTATCAGGAATGGCTGGTGGCAATGTTTCAGCTGAAAATGGTCTTGATGTTAAGCCATCAATCATCAACTTAACATATATGTTTTGTTTAGATAGATTAACTAAATCGGTAGAATAAAACTCAGGAGAAAACTCTTTTTCTAAAAACTCGCCATCTTCAGCGCCAACTCTAAAAACAATCATTGTTCCGACATTTCCAAAAACGGCTTCTCTTACTTTGTCTTCCATTTGTCCAATATATTGGTGGGCTAAAATTAAAGACAATCTATACTTTCTTGCTTCCGATAAAATACTAGCAAACGAATCAGTTGAAAAATTTTGAAATTCGTCAATATATAAAGCAAAATCGTTTCTTTCACTTTCAGGAATATCTACCCTAGACATTGCCGCAAGTTGAAGTTTAGTTACAAGTAGCGCCCCCAATAATCGAGAAGAATCCTCCCCTATTCTTCCTTTTGAAAGATTAACTATTAATATTTTTTTATTATCCATTATACTTCTAATATCAATAGTTGATTTTTTTTGTCCAACAATGTTTCTAATCAAGGGGCTCGATATAAACTGACCAATTTTGTTTTGAATGGCCGCAGTTGCTTCTGTCTCATATCTTTGTGAATATCTGCTAAACTCCTTTGTCCAAAAGGCCTTAACTACTGGGTCATGAACATCTTCAAGAACTTCCTTTCTCCATTCAGCGTCAGATAATAATCTATTAATTCCCAATAAAGTTGAACCCTTAATTTCAAGCAAAGCCAAAACTGCATTATTCAAAATATATTCCATTCTAGAAGACCAAACATCAGGCCATATTTTTTTAAATACACCCATCAAGCCACCAGCAATCAAGTGCCGATAATCAGGGTCAACTTCTTCCATAATATTAAATGCAATAGGTTTTTCTATATCAGAAGGATTAAAATAAATTACATCTTCAATTCTTTCTTCTGGGACAAACTTAAGCAATTCTTCTGATGCCTCTCCATGAGGGTCAATAAACCCTAAACCATTACCATTTTTAATATCTTGAATTGCCATATTTTTAAGTAGCTCGGTCTTACCCATTCCCGTTTTACCAATGATATAAATATGGCGCCTTCTGTCGTCAAGTTTAATCCCAAACTTTTTTCTTTCACCCCTAAAATTTGTTTCACCAAAAAATATAATGTCTTTATTCATAATTTTTTAATTTTCCGTAGGCAGTGTTGATGGAGGAGCTGCCTTTTTCATTTCTACTCTTTCTAATGCTAATGTAGGAACAGCATCAATTCCTGGGAAGTGATACATTGTGGCCAATTCTTCAATATTAAAAGTATAAATTGCACCTTCTTTAGGATAAGGGTCAAAAGAAGGGGCCATATTTCTATAATTTTCTAAAATATCTCTCTTTCTTAAATATAATCTTCTTGCAGTAAAAATATCTGGAGACTGTATTTTTGTCGTAACTTCTCCCCATGGTTTTAAATTATTAAGATTTTGTGTTGTAAATTGGGAAAAAAAGCTTGTTCCAAAACCCTTGGCTCCGCCAAAAAAAACATCTCTTTTTGCTAAATAAATATATCTGATAAATCCCTGAAAACATGGTTTTGATATTTTTTTCTCTATTGCTGAAACAACATCTCTTTCTCCGGGAGTTAATTTCATTTCTGGTGGCAAAATTGATTCCTCTTCTTTAGGTGGCTCTGACATTTTTCCCGTAAATAATAACTTAAAAAAATCTTCTATCAACGAAACAAATTCTCCTTTTTTATTTCTGTTAACTAATTTATCAACTTCCTTTTTTCCCCTACCAACATAGTCATTTTCCTTTGTACTAATTGGCCACATAGTCATTTGTATCCACATTTGTTCCCCCTTAGATGTTTTTGAGATTGTTTCAAATAATGATGATAATGGATCAATTCTTTTTTCTTCACTTGGAGTATCAGGCCTTTCTTCAAAAAACTGCTCGTATGTTTTAATAGGATAAACATCTGGTTTAACTAACTCAAAGTCAGTACCCCATAAGTCCCACTCATTATTAGGAATATCCATTGGAACTTGTTTTGTATAATCAGGAACTTCAATTATTTCTACTTCATGATATTGAGAATATATTGCTGATTCAATAAGTTTTCTATTGCTTTTAGGTATTCTAATATAAAAATGAGGCACTCCGTCTATTCCAGCTATTTCAAATGATACTGGAAGAATTACTTTTCCTTCAAAATAAGATGCCCTCCAGTCCTTAGGAGGATCATAACTTCCCCAAATAGAATTCATTACATTCTCCATTGCTTTTATAGGTCTAGTTAAATCGCGTGGTATTTTTATTTCTAAAGTAATAATTTCTCTTGATTTATCACTTGACCACATAGCAGCCATATAAAGAGTAAAATAAAATTTTAATTGAGGATAAAGCAAAAAAGGAGGAACTATCCACCAGAATTGAATTATGAGGGCTTTAAATATCAAAAAGTAGGTCGCTACTTTTTCTATTATTAATGCCGTTTCTAACATTGTTATACTTCTTTAATTTTATACTTTCCTTCTTTGTCTTTCTTAAAAAACTTTTTATTTTGAAGATTTAACAGAACTGTTGATTCTTTTACCATTCTCTGATTTAAAACAAAATTTACTATTTCATCTTTTGATAGACCACTTTCAGAAACACTTAAGGCCTGATATATTACATCTCTCACTCGACCAGGATTATATCCCCAATCCTTTAGAGCATAATATCCCCTACCAACTAAGACAAATTCTTGATTTCTAATTAGTTCATTATGAATTGTTTGAGGATGAAGATTTCTTTTTTGCGGAAGATTACCAATCATTTCTGTTATATCCTTAAAATGTATTGGTCTTTTTTCTTGGCTTAAGATTAATTTAATTTTATCTTTAACTGTTTTAGGATTAACTTCTGGCCAAGTGTTTAGCCCTATTGCCTTACCATCATATGTCTTTAGAATTTTTTTTGATATTTCTAATTCTTCGGGAAAAGTTTTAATTTCTTGAGGGACTCCCTTTTCTTCTAATTCTTTAATTGTTTTTTTAACAACCTCCTTTGCTTTTAATATATTCTCTTCGCTTGTTGCAAAAATAGCATAAAAATCATCATTTTCTTTTTCTCTAATAATTTTATCTGTTAAAGAAACTAAAAATATAATATGATTTTTATCCTCCACAGCAATTTTATCTTCCCTTACTACCCCACCATGTTTTTGTATTTCTTTTTGATAAAAATTGATTGCTTCTTTAAAATCATTGCTTTCTTCTGCAATTTTCCTAGCTTTTTTAATGCCATCGTTTTCAATTTGTCTTACTCTTTCTCTAGTAATTTTAAAACTTTTACCAATTGATTCTAATGTTTCTGGTTTTTCATTTTTTCCTAAGGCAAATCGGCGAGAAATAATATCTCTTGTTCTTATAGGAAGTTCCTTCAATATATTCTGTGATACTATTTTAGGATTCATAATTATTTTTTTCTCTGTCTATAATTATTCCAAGCAACTAATAATGGACTTGATAAAAATACCGATGAGAAAAATCCAACAAAAATACCGATACCCATAACAAGAGTAAAGTATTTTAAGCTCTCCTCGTTTCTAAAAAAGTAGTACAAAGGAATCAATACAAGTAGCACTGTAAAAGATGTATTCAAGCAACGGACAAATGTTTCATTCAAACTTTTATTAACAACTTCGGAGTATGAAAGTTTACTTTCTCTTTTAAGATTCTCTCTAATTCTATCAAAAATAACAATATTATTATTAATTGAATAACCAATAATTGTTAAAAGCGCAGTAATAACTGGTATATTTATTTGTACATCATAATAATATCCTAAAAAAGCCAGAACACCTAATGGAATAATTAAATCGTGAAAAAGCATTAATGTTGACGATATTCCATATTGAATTGAGCTTATTGGCTTACTAACATTATTAAAGGCAAGAGCGATGTAGGCAAGCATGGCAAGTAATGCTACTAAGACAACGATTAATGTTTTATCTTTTAATTCTTTTCCCACAATAGGACTAATTGTTTCAATAGAAGTATCAAACTCTCCTGGTAGTGTATTTATTATTTTAGAAAATGATTCACTTGTTATGTCTTTTTCTTTTATTTTCAAAATAATCTCTTTGTCCCCCAATGGCTGAATTTGCATTCCTGAAAACTCTTCAATTCCTGAAAGCAAATCCCTAACTTCATCTAATTGTGGTCTTTCACTAGTATAATTAATTGTAATCATACTGCCCCCTTCAAAATCAATTCCTAAATTAAGACCAAATGAAAATAAAGAGTAGATGCTCAATCCAACTAAAGCTATTGCTATTGCAAAATATAATTTTGAATATTTGATAAAGTTCATGACCATAACCATTTAATTTTTCCTAATCTACTTTCAGCGGCAACTTGAATGAATAATTTTGAAATAACCATTGCTGAAAAAATACTAATCAATATTCCTAATATCAACGTGAATGCAAAGGCCTTGATAAAACTTGTTCCTAAAAAGTATAAAATAAAAGCAACAATCAAAGTAGTCAAATTTCCATCTCTAATTGATGACCATGCACGACTAAAGCCATTTTCTACACTTAATAAAAGATCTTTACTTTGTTTTAGCTCTTCTCTCATTCTTGAGAAAATCAATATATTAGCATCAACTGCCATTCCAATTGATAAAACAATTCCTCCAATTCCTGCTAAAGTTAATGTTACTGGAATTAACTTAATTAGAGCTAACAAAATTATGCAGTAAATAATTAAAGAAATTGAAGCAAGTAATCCAGGAAGCTTATAAAATATAATCAAGAAACAAAAAATTGCTATTAATCCATACATTCCCGCCAAAACAGCATTTTCTAACGATATTGCGCCAAGAGTTGGCCCAACTTTTTTTTGAACAATTGGCTCGCCTAATGGAACAGGTAATGATCCTTGATTTAATCTTTGAACAATCAATTTAGCAACATTGATGTCTGTTTGTCCTGTAATGATTGCTTTTCCTCCGCTTATCTTCTCATTAACCATAGGAGCATAGACACTACCATCGCCCATATCAATAATTGATTCTCCGTCTAAGTAAATTGCCAGCGTTTTGCCAATATTTCTTTCTGTTATTTCTTCAAATAATTTTGTTCCCTCGCTATCAAATTGAAGTTCAATTACCGGGGCATAAGTTGTCTGATTAAAAGATAATTTAGCTTTTTCTAAGTATCTTCCTGTTAGTTCTGTTTTTTGATAAAAATCCTCAAAGGCAATATACCAATCTTCAACTTCTTGCATTTCTTCAAATGATAATCCTTGTAATTCTTCTCTTTTTTGAATAATTTTTTCTATCTCCTCCGCGGGCCTTTCTTCTGCAAATTCTAGTAAGGGTGTTTCCCCTATCCAAGCAATTGCATCTTCAATACTTTCCATTCCAGGCAAGTCAACGGCAATTCTGTTAGAACCATATATTTGTATAACCGGTTCTGTTACCCCAAAGATATTGACTCTTCTTTCAATAACATCTTTTAGTCCTTCCATTACGTCATCTCTTTCCTTTTCATCAATCTGACTCAAATCAGCTTCATATTGCAAATGAACACCACCTTTTAAGTCAAGTCCTAATCTAAACTCTGTTTCCGGAAAATGTGGAAGGCTTAAATTATATTTATCAACTAAATCGTTATATGGTTTTGGATAGCAAAAAAGTCCAACAACAATAACTAGAACTAACACCAAAAATAAGTAAAGTATCGTTTTTCTTTTAGTCATAATATGAACATAATATAACCCTAAAATCAAGTACAGTCAAGTTGCATCATCGCTAACTTTGTCCTACAATGATAACCAATATGATTGTTTTATCAATAGAAACAAGTTGCGATGATACAGCGATAAGTATAATCAAAGCCAAGAGCTCAAAAAAACTTGATTATGCTAATTTTGAAGTGCTTTCTGACTTAACAGCATCTCAGATTGAGATCCATAGGCCATACGGAGGAGTTTTTCCTGCTGTCGCAAAAAGAGAGCACCAGAAAACCCTTGTCCCCCTTTTAATCAAATCTCTTAAAAAAGCAAACCTACTAAAAGAAAGTAAAACAATAGACAATAAAAAAATATCAAAGATTAAAAAAAACTTAGAAAAAAATGAAGAACTTTTTTTACAATTAAAAGAATTTCTCACAAAATATCAAATTAAAGATATTAATAAAATTGCTGTAACTATTGGTCCCGGACTTGAACCTTGTCTTTACACAGGAATTAATTTAGCAAAATCATTATCATATTATTATAATATTCCCCTAGTAGGAGTTAATCATTTAGAAGGACACATCTTGTCTAGTTTTTTAAGTCCCCATGAAGACCTAGAACTTCCAGCAATTGCTCTAATTGTTTCTGGTGGAAATACACAATTAATATATTTTGAAAAGATAGGAAAATATAGAATAATCGGAGAAACAAAAGATGATGCCGCTGGAGAATGCTTTGACAAAACAGCTCGGATATTAGGACTTAATTATCCAGGAGGGCCTGAAATATCTAAAAAAGCAAAAGAGTGCAAAAGTAATATTTATAATATTACTCTCCCCCGTCCAATGATAAATGATAAAAACTACGATTTTAGTTTTTCAGGATTAAAAACGGCTGTTCTTTATCATTCTAAAAAAAATAAAATAACTGATGACTATATTAAAGAAATGTCGCTTGAAATAGAATCATCAATAGTAGATGTTTTAGTTGATAAAACTCTACGGGCAATTGATGAATATAAAGCAAAATCATTACTTTTAGGCGGGGGCGTCTCAGCTAATCAAAAACTAATTAAAGAATTTAAGAAAAAAACAAAAGTAAAGTTATTTATTCCTAATAAAAAATATACTGGAGATAATGCTTCAATGATTGGATTGGTCTCAATATATTCGCCAAATATTAAAAAAATAATTAAACCGATTTCTAACTTAAAAATAAATGAATAATACTTTAATTGCATTTCTACTTGCTTTACTACCTGGACTTGTCTGGCTAATATATTTTATAAAAAAAGATAATTTACCAGAACCAAAAAGAAAGATACTAAAAGTGTTTCTTGCAGGAATGCTAATGTCTGTTCCAATTCTTTGTTTTGAATTGTGGTTTTTAGGTGACCTAAGCAAACTAAAAATAGAAGGAACCACTTTTCTAATAATTAAATATATTTTTGTAATTGGTCTAATAGAAGAGTTATTCAAATATTTTGCTGTAAGGTTTTGTGCATTAAAATCATCAGAAATTGATGAGCCAATTGATTTACCAATATATATGATTATTGGTGCTCTTGGATTCGCTACAATTGAAAATATAATTCTTTTCTGTAATCAAAGCACGATACTGCTTTTAAGTCCTGCCATTCTTACATTCGGTAGGTTTCTGGGAGCAACATTGCTTCACCTGCTAGCTTCAGGAATAATTGGATACTTCTTAGCATTGTCATTTTATCACTTAAAGTATCGCTATATATTATTTTCCATTGGATTTATTTTAGCAGTAATTATTCATGCTACCTTTAACTTTTTTTTAGAATCAGATATAATAAATGGTGTAATTAGGTCATTTGCTTTAGTTTTAATAATATTTGTATTCTTCCTATTAGGACTAAAAAGAATAAAGAAATTAAAAAGTATTTGTAAATTATAATATATGGAAAACACAAAAAACTGGGATAACCCAAAAGGACAATTAGTAGTTGATGTATATGAAACAGACACAGAAATTGTTGTTCAATCAGCAATTGCTGGAGTAAAAAATAACGATATTGATATTTCTATAGAAAATGACATTTTAATAATTAAAGGAGAAAGACAAAATCCAACAAAAGACGATAATAGAAAATACTTTTTAGAAGAGTGCTATTGGGGACCATTTTCAAAAGAAATAATTCTCCCAAAAGAAATTGACACATCAAGAATAGATGCAAAGATAAAAGAAGGCATACTGACTATAAGAATGCAAAAAATAGAAAGAGCCAAAAACAAAAAAATATCCATTAACTAAAAAGACCTTAAAGGTCTTTTTTTCTGTGCCGAGGGAGGGAGTCGAACCCTCACACCACAAAGGCATATGCTCCTAAGGCATACGCGTCTGCCAATTCCGCCACCTCGGCATAAAACACTCCCCTTTTATACTAAAAGAAAGGGAGTGTCAATATTAAACGCCGATAACCATTTGAACTATTGGTGGAATTGCTCTTGAGAATAAGGCTATCACGATACCCACTGCAGCAAAAATAATAAGTTGTCTTGCTTTTCCTGTTTTTTCTGGATCGCCTGATGAAGTTGTAAACATTACAGCTCCCCAAATAATCATTAATGATGATATTGCTATTAGTATTACAAACACCCAATCAGTAACATTATATACACTATTTAATAAACAGCACATTCCACAATCATCGTCGGCATATTCACATACTCCATCGGTCAAGGTACAATCCAATGAATCAGGTAACCTACTTGCATCATCCAAGGTCATTTTACATCCATCAAGAGCATCTGCGGCGTAAACTAATCCCGCTCCTAAGGAGGTAACACATAATGCAAGAACAATTAACCCTAATATTTTTTTCTTCATATTTGCAAAGTTATTTTTAATTATAATCGACCTTTAATTATTTAACAAAACCACTAATAATACTTGTTAATCCTGCGGCTAAAAGAATAATTACTAGCCCGATAGTTGTTGAAACAATTATACTTTTAGCCATTTTCGCCCTCTCGGCATTTCCAGCATCACTCATCCAAAGAAATCCACCAATAGTATACATTAAAACAGCGACACCAGTTGAAATAGTAACAACCCAATTAGTAATATTTTTAATTGTGTCTGTTACTGCATCAGCTGAAGCAATGATCGGAATTAATAAAATAGCTATTAATAGAAATGATATTTTTTTGTATTTTATTTTATTCATATTTTTGATACTACTATATTACCACTATTTCTTTAAGAATACCAATTAAACTTTTAGCTAAAAGAGCAACCAGTAAACCAATGGCGGCATAAAGTATTACTTTTTTCCCTTGGGAAGATTTTGCTGGGTCTCCAGCAGAAGTAATGTGCAAAAATCCACCATAAACAATTATCAATGGAGCTATGACCACGGCAATATCAGTAATCCACTTGATAATGGCCTCAAACAATTCAGTAAAACTTTCTGATTTAATTGGATTCTCAATTGTTGCCGCTCCTATAACCATCGGTATAAATAATAACATTAAAATCAATTTTTTCATATCTTTTTAAGAATTAGCCCCCAGTGAAAAACCCCTGCAATAAACTCTTTTTCTATTTTAAGTCCTGCTTTCATTGCCATTTCTTTTGTTTCTTGTAAAGAGATTCTTCCTTCTTTTAAGCCCGTTGGTGCATCTTTTCTCCAATCAACAATTAATATCATTCCATTTTGATTTATCAACCTTTTAGCTAGTTCTATTACTTTTAATTTGTCTTCTACTTGAAATAAAAGATTGGTCATTAAAACCAAATCAAAATATTCTTCTCTTAATTTAAGAGTTCCCTCAATGTCTCCCTTTATTATTTTGACATTTGGCAAGTTTTGAGCAGAAACTTTCGATTCAAGAGCCGATAGTGCTTCATCTAAAATATCAACAGCGTAAACAGTTCCCTCTTTCAATTGTTTAGCTAGCGGAATAACCCAACCACCTGATCCACAACCTAAATCACAAGCATTCATATTGCTTTTTAAGGAGATATTTTTTATAATCTCACCTGGATTTAAAAACTCTTCACTCATACTATTATTATACAAAGAAAATAATTCTTTGTAAACTATTCTTCCTGCTCTTTTTCCACACAGGTCGCTGAAGCAACGCTGTCCCCTACTTTTATTTTCATTATTTTAACTCCTTGAGTATCTCTTCCTAATTTAGGAACATCATTAAGTTTAGTTCTAATAACTTGCCCTTTTTTAGAAATTACAATTAAATCATCTTTACCAGCAATAGATTCTATCTTAACTAGTGGTCCTGTCTTAGCTGTAATATGGGCAATCTTAACTCCTGATCCACCTCTACCTTGTGTTTTGTATTCTGACAATAATGTTTTCTTTCCATATCCATTTTCAGTTAACACTAACAAGAAATCTTTTTTATCTTGATTTTTCTTGATAACTTCCATTTGAACAACCTCGTCTCCATTTTTAATTTTAATTCCCCTGATTCCTGAAGCAGGCCTTCCCATTTGTCTTACATCACGCTCAGAAAATCTAATTGACTGACCATTTTTAGTGGCTAATATTATCTCATCTCCATCAGCAATTTTTTTAACACTGCACAAGGCATCACCGGACTTTAATTTAATTGCAATAAGGCCATTTCTTCTGACATTATCAAATTCTTTAAGCGGTGTTTTTTTAACAATGCCATTTTTAGTGGCCATCACTAGATATTTTATATTATCTTCCCTGTCCTTTTTGTTTAAGGCCAAAACAGAAAGAACTTTTTCTTGGTTAGATATTTCTAAAAAATTAGCAAGTCCCCTTCCTCTATTTGCTTTAGCCCCCTCTGGGACTTCATAGACCTTTGTTTGAAAGACCTTTCCTAAATCAGTAAAGAAAAACAAAGAATCGTGTGTTTTAGCACTAAAGAAATGACAAACCGCATCATCTTCCATTGTTTTCATTCCCATCATTCCTTGTCCTCCCCTATTTTGTTTTTTGTATTCTGATGGATTAATTCTTTTAATATATCCACCGGCTGTTAGCGTTACAATTGCATCCTCAAGTGGCACCAAGTCCTCTTCAGAAATATTCTGAGGACTATTAGCTACAATGATTGTTTTTCTTTCATCTCCATACATCTCAATTTCAGAACTAATTTCTTTTTTCATTAGTTTTTTCTGCTCGGCCTTACTTTCTATTATTTTTGTTAATTCTTTTATTTCTTTTAATTTTGAAGCGAGTTCATCTTCTATTTTTTGTTTTTCTAGTTTAGCTAATTGATGTAATTTAATTTCCAAAATCGCCTCTGCTTGAATTTCAGTTAACTTAAACTTAGTAGAAAGATTCTTTTTTGCATCTTCTCTGTCTTTTGACTTTTTAATCGTTTCAATTACAGCATCAATCTTATCTAATGCTTTTGAAATACCTTCTAAAATATGAGCTCTTTCTTTTGCTTTATCTAATTCATATTTTGTTCTTCTTACAATAACCTCTTGTTTATGAATTAAGTAATATTCTAAAACATCTTTTAAGTTCAATACCCTTGGCTCAATTCTATCAACTAACGCAAGCATATTTAAATGGTAATTTTTTTGTAAATCAGTGTATTTATACAACACATTTAATATCTTTTTAGGAATTGTATTTTTTTGTAAGTCAATAACAATACGCATTCCATCTTTGTCTGATTCATCTCTAATGTCTTTAATTCCCTCTAACCTTTTTGATTGAACTAAATTAGCCATTTGAATGATAAGGGCTGATTTATCAACTTGATAAGGAATCTCTGTAATAACTATCTGACTATTTTTTTCTTTTTCAATAATATCAACACGACCTCTTACTAGAAAAGATCCTTTTCCTTGAGAATATGCTCCAAGAATATCTTTTTTATTATAAATTATTCCCCCTGTTGGAAAATCAGGACCTTTGATAAACTCAAACAGGTCTTCTGTTTCTGCATCAGGATTATCAATCAAATATATTAGGGCATCACAAACTTCTTTTAAGTTATGTGGCGGAATATTTGTTGCCATACCAACTGCAATACCAGTTGAACCATTTAATAATAATCCTGGCAGTGGAGAAGGTAAAACCAATGGCTCCCGCCTTGTAGCATCATAGTTATCTCCCCAATCAACAGTATCCTTATCAATATCTTTTAATAGCTCTTCTCCAATTTTTGATAATTTACATTCGGTATATCTTTGAGCGGCAGGTGGATCACCTTCAATACTTCCAAAGTTTCCTTGTCCTTTTACTAATGGATATCTTAATGAAAAGTCCTGTGCCATTCTAACTAGTGCTCCGTAAACAGAAGAATCACCATGAGGATGATATTTTCCTAAAACTTCACCAGTAACAGCCGCTGATTTTCTAAACTTAGCATCATGTCTTACTCCCATATCATACATTGCATATAATATCCTTCTCTGAACTGGCTTTAGTCCATCTCTAACATCAGGCAATGCTCTAGCAACAATAACAGACATTGCATAATCAATATAGCTCTCTTTCATTTCTAGAGAGATTTCTCTTTCTTCAACTTTACCTATATGTTGTAATTCTTCTTCCTTTTTTGTCATTTTATTTTTCTTCTAAAATTACAATTTCTGCTTTTTCTTCAGATGAATTAATATTTTTCTTCTGAATACTTAACTTGTCTTTTGGCTCAATATCTTTTTCTCCCATTGCCTTCAAAAATTGTTCTAATGATTCTTTTTTATAACACATCGGAATAATAATCGATGGTTGGATTAAGGAAATTATTTTTACTGCCTCTGAATAATTAATTGTTTTATTTCCCTCAATCGGAACCATTAAAATATCAACATTTCCTATTTCTTTAATTTGCTCTTCGTTCAAACTATCTTTTTTATAATAACCTAAATGACAAATTCCAATATCTTCAACTTTTAAGGAATAAATTATATTTGAATCATCTTGAAAAGACATTATTCCTTGAATAAACACCCCTTTTCTCTCATATTCTCCACAAGAAGAGATGACAAATTGACTGCCTGTTTTAAAGTCGTTTTCTTTTGAGTGAGTTTGTAATACAATATCTGCTTTATCAAATTTTTTGCCTTCTTTAGGATCAATAACAACTAAGATATTTTCTTTATCTCTTGAAGTGCAATTTATTTCAAAGCAAGAATCTCCACACCAATTTATTTTCATATTTTATATCTTAATTATGGAGCGGGCGAGCAGAATCGAACTGCCGTCTTAACCTTGGCAAGGTTACATAATAGCCACTATACGACGCCCGCATTATGTGCCGAGGTCCGGAATCGAACCGGAATCTAATGTTTTTCAGACATTCGCCGTGACCGACTTGGCTACCTCGGCATATAGTGGGCGGTAAGGGACTTGAACCCCTAACCCCTTCGGTGTAAACGAAGTGCTCTGCCAATTGAGCTAACCGCCCGTAAATCATCATGCGAGTGGGCGAAGCGGGATTTGAACCCGCACGAGAACAATCTCCTATGCCCCTCAAGCATAGATGTCTGCCAATTCCATCACTCGCCCTGACTTCCACCTTCCTTCATTTTCAATTTTGCCTTTTTCCCCTTTGCTTCTCTTAAGTAATATAATTTTGCTCTTCTTACTTTCGAACTTCTTACAATTTCAATTTTTTCAATAAATGGTGAATGCAATGGGAATATTCTTTCAACTCCAACACCATCAATAACTTTTCTTACTGTAATTGTAGCAGATATCCCTTTACCATGTTTTTTTGCTAAAACAATTCCTTCAAAAACCTGTATTCTTTCTTTTACCTTGTCATCTCTAACATCTGTAATTTTTTGATAAACTTTTACAGTGTCTCCTGGTTTAATATCGGGAATCCCCTTTTTAACTTCTGTCTCAGTATTATTTTCTTCTTTTTTTGTTTCTTCTGTCATATTTTTATTTTAATTTGGTGGGCGTATCCTGACTCGAACAGGAGGCCTTTACGATGTCAACGTAACGCTCTAACCAACTGAGCTATACGCCCAGCTCTTTTGTATTCTATTAGATTTATTGATTTTAGTCAAACTAAAATTAAAATTCTTCATAATGTGCGCATGGATGGACTCGAACCATCGACCCCAGCTTTATAAGAGCTGTGCTCTGACCATCTGAGCTACATGCGCATTATTTTACTAATCTTTCAAATTCTTCACGCTCTATTGTTTCTTTTTTAATTAACGTACCCGCTATCTTATCTAATACTTTTCTATTTTTAGTCAATATTTCTTCTGCTTCTTTTCTTGCCTTGTTAATGATTCTATTTACTTCTTCATCTATTTTAATTGCCGTTGCCTCTGAATAATTTATTGTCTCTGATTCATCACCTAAAAACATTAGAGATTGTCTCTTGCCAAAAGTAACTGGTCCCATCTCAGACATTCCATATTTTTTAACAATATCTCTTGCTATGCTACTTGCTTTATTCAAATCATCAGATGAACCAGTAGTTGTCTCACCAAAAACTATCTTTTCTGTTAAGTGTCCTCCTAAAAGAACAGCTATTTCCGCTTCAAACTCTCTTTTATTTTTCAACATTTTTTCTTCCTTAGGAACCTTTAGGGTATAGCCCGCCGCAAGACCTCTACCAATAATTGATATCTTTCTAACTGGCTCAGCATTAGAAAGCTTATGACTTACTAACGCGTGCCCTGCTTCATGGTAAGCAATTATTTCTTTTTCCTTATCAGTCATAATGTGACTTCTCCTTTCTGTTCCTAATAATACCTTTTCAATTGCGTTCAATAATTGTTGTTGAGAAATTGTTTTGCTATCTTCTTTTGCTGAAGAAATAGCGGCCTCATTAAAGACATTAGACAAATCAGCTCCAGAAAAACCAGGTGTTCTTTCTGCAACCTCTCTTAAATTGACATCATCACCCAATGGCTTGCCCCTTGAGTGAATCCTTAAAATATCTTCCCTTTCTTGAATGTCAGGCAAATTAATTACAACTTTTCTATCAAATCTTCCTGGTCTTAACAAGGCAGGGTCTAAAACATCGGGCCTATTAGTAGCCGCTAAAATAATAATTTTATCATTTTGTTCAAACCCATCCATTTCAGTTAATAATTGATTGAGTGTCTGTTCTCTTTCTTCATTCCCCCCGCTAACTACTGAACCTCTTATCCTCCCAATGCTATCCAATTCATCAATAAAAACAAGGCAAGGTTGATGTTTTTTTGCCATACTAAATAAACTTCTTACTCTGCCCGAACCAACACCAACAAACATTTCTACAAACGATGACCCCGCCACAGAGAAAAATGGAACATTGCTCTCTCCGGCAATTGCTCTTGCTAATAATGTTTTTCCACAACCAGAAGGACCAATTAATAATACTCCCTTAGGAATTCTTGCTCCCATTTTTAAGTATTTTTGAGGATTTTTAAGAAAATCAACTATTTCTTCTAATTCTTGTTTTTCTTCCTTCAGCCCAGCAACATCCTTAAATGTTATTTTTTCTTTAGGATGACCCTCTGCTCCAAAAACTTTAGCTTTTGTTTTAGTAAAATCAAATGTTTGGGCCGCTCCTGTTTTAGCATTTTTAAATATTATAAAGAAAAAAACTCCAATTAAAAGCAATGGCAGAACAAACATTATTAAAAATGATAATATATTCATCCATGATTCATCTATTTCTTCAAAGACAAAAGAAACTGCCTTTAATTTTTCTTGATCTGCTCCATAGTTTAAAAGTGCTTGACTAAGGGTCTCTCCTATTTCTTTTTTGCTAGTTGCTTTTGAATCATCATTATAAGTAATGCTAATATTATTCCCCATCACTTTAATCTCTTTCACTTCTTCTGAATTAATTTGTTCAGCAAGTTCAGTAATTGAAACTGCGGGGATACTTTCTTCTGGCGTACTAAAAAGACCAAAAATAGCTCCTATAAAAAGGAATATCAAAATAACTACGAATATATTTTTAAGGAGACCTTTTATTGGACTCTTCATAATGCTATTTTATTTTTAATGACATCCAGTGTCTTTGAGGTTGGAAGCTTAAAATTTGAAAATCGTATATTTTGCCTAATTCAAGGGCCTTTTTCATTTTTTCTTCAGAGCCAAACTCAGAAACATGGATTAGTCCCTGTATTTTTGCATCCTTGTCCTTTATTTTTTCATCAATAATTTGAATAAAAGCACCAAAAGGATTAAATCTTGTTACTGTTCCTTTGACTATATCGCCTGTTTTATAATCCAAGCTTTGCCATGGATCTTTTTTAAGATTTTTAATTGATAAGGAAACTCTTCCTTGTGCTATTTCTATTACTTGGGCCTTAACGTCTTGACCAACTTCAACTACTTGAGATGGGTTATCAATTAACTGCCAGTCCAATTCAGAAATATGAACAAGACCTTCTATCTCTGAACCATCTTCCGTTTTGAATTTAACAAAAGCACCAAAATTAACAATTCCTGATATTTTTCCTTCAACTATATCTCCCACTTTTAAGGAGCTAACTGCATTTTGAGCAGTTCCCCCCTCCTTTGGTCCCTCGGTTAAAATAATCTGTCCAGTTTTTTCATCAAAATCTAAAATCTTAACCTTAATTTCTTGACCAATAAATGATTGTAATTTTCTTAATATCTCTGATTTGTCTCCCTCGGGAACGCGAGGATAATTTTCAGGCGAAAGTTGAGATGTTGGCAAAAATGCCGGGATGTCAAAAATTTCAGTCATTAGTCCTCCCTTGTTTACTTTTGTTATTTTAACCTCAAACTCTTCGTCTTTTTCTTTTTTATCTCTAATTGTCTGCCAAGCCAATTCTTGTGCAGCTTCTCTTAGTGACAATTCAACAAAACCATCTTCATTTTCAGGAGAAACAACCTTAACAGAAATAGTATCCCCGACTTTAATGTTCTTTAGTATATTTTTGGCATTTTGATATTCAGCACCATATATTATTCCTGTTTTTTTAGGTCCAATATCTAAATATATAGATAGGTTCTCAATTGCAAGAATTTTACCGTCAATAAGTTCTCCTGGACGAGGAATAGAAACAACGTCGCTTAACTTTTGTAATGTTTGATTTTCCATATAATTCTTTATAACACAAAGATTTTATATTATCAAGATATTTTTACTATGTGGAAAAAATCATTGACAAAATATATGTTATAGGTGACAATATACTCAATCCTGTTAAGCAGAATTAGTATATGCATAAAAAACAAATATGTATCCTCATCCCGGCAATTGCACTTTTTTTCTTTTTTGCTTCAATTTTAATAGTTGAACCGAGTGTGGAATTGACGGAACAAAATCAAATAAAAGAAAACGATATCTTAATGACTTTTTCTAAAGTAGAAGAGAAAAAGTCAAATGTAGTTAAAGTGATTGTCACGGCATACTCTTCAACTGTTTGGCAAACCGATGAAGACCCTTTTACAACTGCTTCTGGTATTCATGTTAAAGAAGGTATTGTCGCAAATAATATGCTACCTTTTGGAACGAAGATAAAAATACCTGAATATTTTGGAGACAAGGTTTTTATCGTTGAAGATAGAATGAACCACAGAAAAGGTCCCTACTGGGTAGATATATGGTTTGCTACTACACAAGAAGCAGAGGACTTTGGAATAAGAGAAGCATACATTGAGATATTGGAGATATAAGAAAAAGCACGCTTAATAAATAGCGTGTTTTCTTTGTGTGCCTCGGGAGGGACTCGAACCCTCAAGGTCTAAGACCAGCGGATTTTAAGTCCGCCCTGTATACCAATTCCAGCACCGAGGCAAGCTTGGAGGCGTGGGCGAGAATTGCACTCGCGCATAAGAGTTTTGCAGACTCTTGCCTTACTGCTTGGCCACCACGCCATAAGGCAAGAATAGCAACTTTAATCTTTTTTTTCAATACTTGATAATATCTTCTCTATTTTTTGCGCCTCTATTGTTTTCGTTTCTTTACAAAATAATATCTTAGGAACCGGTCTCATTTTAAGTTTTTTATTCATTATCTGTTGAATGTCATATATATTTCTATCAAGCATCTTCATTATATTATCAGCACTATCTTCAGGAATTACAGAAATAAAAACCTTACATTCAAACAAATTAGGCGAACACTCAACTCTCGTCAATGTCATCAATGTCCCGGGAAAAATATCTATTTCTTTTAAAAGAATACTACCTAATTCTTTTTTAATCAAATTATTAACTTTTTCTATTCTTGGCTTCATAATTGTTCCTTTATATATTCTTCTTTGTATATAACTAATTCATCACCTTCTTTAATTTTTTCACTACCTTGATAAAGTATTCCGCTTTCTTTTCCTTTCTTAACAACATCAACTTCTTTTTTTCCTGATTGTAATTCAACTATTTTTCCTGAGCCAACTTTTTCTCCATTTCTCCATATCTCAAGCATTACACCTTTAGTTACTTCCCCTTCTGTAACGTTTCCCCCGACAATTTGTCTATTTTTTTCTGTTCTAAAAATTGCTAAAACATCAACTTTACCCAATTCAGTTCTTTCTTTTTCTTTGACTAGTTTTCTTTCCATCAACTCTCTAACTTTTTGCGATAATTCATATATAATATCAAAATTATGTATTTTAATATTCTCCTTTTCAGCGGTAATCTCTGCTATTTTGTCTGTTTTCGTTCTAAAAGAAATTATTGCTGCATTTCCCCCCTTAGCAAGTTTAACATCGGTCTCTGAAACATCGCCAACTTCTGCTTTAATTATTCTTATCCCAACTTTTTCCTGAGGTAAAACGTTTAATAACTCCCTAATCGCCTCAATTGATCCTAATGCGTCTGCTTTAATTATTAAATTAAGATGTTTTTTATCTTCATTGTAATCATCTTCAATTTTAGTTCTATCGCTCTTTTGCTTTAATTTTGTTTTTGCCTCATCAATACTTTGATAAACATACATTCTCTCCCCTACCATAGGAACATTTTCAAAACCAACAATGATAACAGGATCAGATGGCTCGGCTTTTTCTATTACACTACCTAAAAAATCACTAAGATTTTTAACTTTACCAACAGATGATTCTGTTCCAATATAATCACCTTTTTTAATGATTCCTTTTTCAATTAAAACAGTTGATGTTGGCCCTTTTTGTGAATCCATATATGACTCAATAATAACTCCTTCTCCCATATCCATTTCTGATTTTAATTCCTCCATTTCTGCTACTAATAAAATCATATCTAATAATTCAGTAATTCCTTTCCCAGTTAAAGCTGATATTTCTACCGATGGAACCGTTCCTCCATATGACTCCACTATAATATTTTCTTTAAATAATTGCTGTTTTACCATTTCAGGATCAGCCCCTGGTTTATCCATTTTATTAAGAGCAATTATAGTTGAAATGTTTGCTTTTTTAATATGTTCAATTGCTTCTTTGGTTTGCTTTTTTACACCTTCAACTGCATCAATAACTAAAACAGCAATATCTGCCAAGTTTGATCCTCTCGCTCTAATTGCAGAAAATGATTCATGTCCTGGGGTATCAATAAAAGTGATTTTACGTCCATCGTGAATCACTTGGTAGGCACCAACGTGCTGAGTAATTCCACCAGATTCTTTTTCTAACACCTTAAAATCCCTTATTGCGGTTAATAAAGTTGTTTTACCATGATCAATATGTCCCAATATGACAACGACCGGTGGACGATTAATTGTTTCGTTCTTCTTTTCCATATCCTTTCATTTCATCAATAATGTTTGATTCTTCGCTACTTAACTGATAATTTGATTTTCCCTCAACTATTTCTTTTCCAAATACCCTGCTTTTTTCTTGATTAAAAATTGAAGTAATAATGATGCCACTATTCTTCTTATTTAACATTGACAATGTAAAGCTCTGGTCTCCACCCATTTCATTAAAAGGATTGTACCTTACCAACTTGACTTTTTGGATATATGACTCACTCTCTTTTTTCATTTCATCAATCTCTAAAGAAAGCTTTTCCATTTTTAGCTCTAATTCTTCAATTTTTCTAACTACATCTTCTACATTCTCTATTTTTTTCTTTTTTTTGTTGAATAAAAACATAGATTAATATAGGTAACTCTATCACTTTTTAGAAGTAAAAGCAACCGAAAAATCGTTGTCATACTTTATTTTTTTAGGGATGATATAAGGAAAATACCTTCCAAAAAAATTGACCAGACCATTCAATATTTTTCCTTTTAGTATTTTCCACCAAAAGAAATGAATTACTTCCTTTTTGTATTGCTTAAAATTAGGAAAATTACTAATCAACATATCAGCGGCATAAAGATTCCATATTATTCCTCCCCCACTCCATGGTTTTGTTAATCCCATTGCATCTCCACACAAGGCAATATTATCTTCATTTGAAAAAATCAATCCCGCATCAATCAAAGGAAAACCTGGAACAGGTATCAATGCTCCCAACATATCTTTTCCTCTTTCTGTGCTCTCACCAAAAAACCCGCACTCAATATTATTACCTCGAGGAATCCTCCAAGCAAAACCATCTTTTCTAAGAAATGTCTCTGTTGTCCTTGATTTATCTTCCTGATTTAGAAACCACTGAGCTCCTAATTTCAATTTTGGATCTTTAAGTTTCAATAATTTTCTAATTGTAGAATCAGCTCCGTCACATCCGATGATATAGTCAAAACCCTTAGGAATACACTTTATCCTTGTTTCAAAGAAAAACTTTGTACCGCTTTTTTCATTCAATTCCAAAAGTAGATTCATTAATTTTTCTTTGTTAAGTGCCAAATGAGGGGGATTAAATTGAAGTGTTGTTTTTCCTTTAGAGAAATGAATATCACAATACTCTATTGTGTTTTCTATAATATCATCAGCAATAGGAATAAAATCCTTTATTCTTTCTGAAACTAAAACAGAACATGCCTTATCTTTTAAGCATTCTTTTTTTCTATAATCAAAAACAGAAACACTATAACCTGCCTCGCTTAATTTCCAAGAAATATATTGACCGATTACCCCGCCACCTATGACGGCAACTTTTTTCATTAGAGTGCATTTACGATTCTGCTCGAATTCATTTTATCAAAAATTCCTGAAAATTACCAACGTTGGCAGTTGCGGCGGCATTTCCCCCAAACCCCTTTTTGCCGCCGCATTCGCCTTCCGCTTTCCAAAAGTCCGCCAGAAGCGGAAAAAGTTTGTAAATAATTAACAGGATGTTATAATATAAATATGGATCGTGCTTTTTCTAAAATTTGGATTATAATTACTCTCATCATTTTTATTGCTGGGGGAATTTTCGCTTGGCAGTATTTTGGAATGCAAATATTAGATGAAAATACGGACTATAAAACTTATAGGAATGAAGAATTTGGTTTTGAAATAAAGTATCCCCAGGTCTGGGCATTTCATGATTTATCACCAATCGAAGGAGTTTTCCGAATAAGTTTTTGGGATAAAGATTGTTCAATAGAATGTGGTTCTGTCGAGATTAATATTAAAAATGGAAATAATAAATCTTTCCAACAAATAAAACAAGAAACAGAAAATAAATATTCATTACTATTTTTGCCCCAAGCCCTTCCTTTTAAAGAGATAGAGGTAGATAATGAACAGGCATTTATTATCCCAGGTTATGAATTTATTTTAGGTGTAGTTGTAGTAACACATGAAGGATATATTTACGAGATTTCCCGCGTCTACTCTGAAAAGGATGTTCCGGAAGAATTATTCAACCAAATGCTTTCTACTTTTAAATTTTTGGAGTAAAATTCCTGAAAATCAAATTATGGAGCGAGTGAAGGGAATCGAACCCTCATATACAGCTTGGAAGGCTGTCGCTCTGCCATTGAGCTACACTCGCAACTACATTCGGGGTACTGAGATTTGAACTCAGAATAAATCCTCCCAAAGGACTTGTGATAGCCGTTTCACTATACCCCGTTACACATTAATTTATATCACTTTTCCTTTTTCTCGTCAAAATTATCTTCTTGCCTTTTATCAATATTTTTGTTATTAAATATGTATGTCCCCGTAGCTCAATAGGACAGAGCGACAGACTTCTAATCTGTAGGTTGTGCGTTCGATTCGCGCCGGGGACACATTTCATGGTGGCTATGGTGTAATGGTAGCACAACATCCTGTGGAGATGTTTGCACGGGTTCAAATCCCGTTAGCCACCCCGCAATAAAACAAAGACGTCTTAATCAACGTTTTTGTTTTTAAATTTTAGAACTTCTGAATTCCTAATAAGAATAGTCCTTGATGTTGTACAAGTCATTCCTTTATTTGGTTTTGTTTCAAATCCAAGATAAATACATTCTACTCCTCTTTTAATAACCTCTTTAATGGCAGGTTGTAAATCAGAATCAGAACTGCCTAAAATTATTGAATCAAATTTTTTATCACAAGCTAAAACAATCATATCTACTCCAATTCGCACATCTACTCCTTTTTCTTTAAAAATTAAAATGCCATTTTTATTAATATTTCCTCGTACATTTCCAGCCATAATTACTTTGAAACCACTTCTTTCTAAATGTGTCTTTAATAATCTTTGCTCTTCTATTAATCGCTTTGATTTCTCAATACTTTGGGGATGTTTTTTAATGTGAGCAAAATAAAAGCATATCTCATCGATTTTCAATCCCTCAAGAACTTGATTGAAGAGCCCCTTAAAATCATAATTATGCCAAATAAGATCATTTTCTCCTTGGTTTTCAAAAACTGTTTTGATTTTCCCCTTTAAATTTTCTCCGTCTATGAGTAAAATTCGATTCATAAATATAATTTATTTAATAAAAACCTCAACGGACCTTTCGGCTGGTTGAGGCGTGTATGTCTAAATTATATCTAATATACAATTTAAGTCAATAGCTTGTGGTAATGTCTAAACACTTTTGACACTTTTGATATAATTAGTAAATGAGCATTAAAATGTCAAAAAATATAAAAGAAGAGAGGTTTCGATGGATCAGTCCGATCATAAATAAAGAGACAACGATTGTTAGCCTACTCAAGGTTTGTCCATATAGCGAGAGTAGTATTAAGCGTTGGTTAAGAGCTTTTAGAGAAGGAGGAATTGAAGCTCTAGAACCGAAGTCAACTAGACCGAAAACTCAGCCTAATGAAACACCGATTAGAATTAAAGAAAGAGTAATTGATATAAGAAAAGAAACTGGACTTTGTGCTAAGAAGTTGCATTGGAAGCTCAAAAAGCAGGGATTGATTATTCCAATAAGTACAATTGGAAAGATACTAAAGGACGAAGGATTAGTTA
>DDMA01000004.1:114956-137873 GCA_002340425.1 Patescibacteria group bacterium UBA2558
TATACAGCGATTGATACTGCTTCGCGATGGAGATATTTAAGGATTTTTGATGAACAATCATCTTTTTATTCTGTAGAATTTCTAAAAGATGTTATTAATAAATTCAAATACAAGATAGTTGGAATAAAAACAGATAATCATTCTATTTTTACTAACTATTACGTGGGATGTAATAAGCGAAGTGATATGACAATCAAAACAATTCATCCTTTAGATGTATTTTGTTTTGAAAATGAAATTATTCATTACCTAATTGATCCTGGTAAGCCCTCTCAAAACGGATGCATCGAAAGAAGTCATCGAGAGGATCAAAGATTCTATGATAGAAATATCTTTAGAAATGTTAAAGATTTAGAATTTAAGATTAAAACTTGGAATGAAGAATATAATAATTTAGAACACTGTTCTCTCGATGGAAAAACTCTAACAGAAATGCTAGAATTATTCCACCTAGAAAGTGTCAAAAGAGATTGGATATAACATTGTACTATATTTTCTTTAATTTCTCCCAATCAAAAGTTATGAATGCGTCATATAACCGACAAACTTATAACGATATCTAAGAATTAATAATATGTAGTTACTAAACTTGAGACAGATATTTCACATATCGAGAAAAAATTAATAATTGGCTTAGTTATAACAAAATAAATTACAAAACTACACTTTTAAATAATAACCTTGATTAAAAACCTGAGTAGATATTTTTATTTCCTTTCAGACCTTTCTTTTTCTAAATTATTTAAATATTCCTCCATTTCTTCAATGGCTTGATCAATAGTATTTGGAGATTTTTCTTCAATAATTTTTTTATTATCCTTGGCCCATTTAAGCTCTTCTTTCCAATGTAACTTTGATGGAGTAAATTTTAAAAAAGGAAGCATTCCTTCTTTTCTTAAATCTGCATACTCTTCGGGTAAATCAGTTTCCAAATCTAAAACATCTTGTGTTACGTATGCTTCAACAGCTGTTCTCGGATATCCAAACATTATTCCCATATCCATATTATTGTTATTCTTTACAGCTTCTTCTATTTTATTTAAATTTTCAATTTCTTTTGCAACTACAACAGAAAATCCAATAGTATCATTGCGATCTTCTATATCCCTAATTATTTTATAAGGAAGATTCAATTCATCTAAGAGATTGGTTAGTATATTCAATTCTTCATTAAATTCTTTTATTAATTTTTGTTTTTGTTCCTCTGATTCTACTCCACAAATATCACCTAAAAATGTAGCCTTTTTTCTATCAAAGACAAGTAATAATAAGTCAATTTTAAGATCAGATGAAAGAGGAGCTTTTTCTATTTTTTCTACAAATTCTTTCTCTTTTGTCTCTTTGTATTCGCTATTCTCAATATTGTTAAAATTAAACCTCTCTCGATGCATATTCTAATTTAATTATACTTTAGAAGATAAATGTTATATCCCTATTCAATACAACAATCAATTACTTTTTTAACTAACTCCCCCATTTTGCCCATAAACCCTTTTTTTTCTTTATCCTCCTTATTAATTGCATTATCATCTATCTTTTTAATGTCTCCTACATTAAGAAGATTCAAATTGATTCCCCAAAAAAGAGAATAAAGATTGTAGGCCTTTTCAAAAAGATCATAGGCCTCTTCTTTTTTTCCTATTCCTAATTGTTTTGTTCCTACCTCCATTAAACGATAACTAGCCGCTAATAAATGTTTAGAGATACACCACACTTCTCCTTCATATTCCTTTATTATCCTCTTCAATAATTCTTTTCTCATTTCTCGCACATCTTTGATCATATCGTAATACTCTGTCTTGCCTAATTTAGCTCCCGTAAAAAAGAAGTGCTCTTCAATTGAAACAAGATTCATTATTGCGATTGTAAGGTCTTGATCTGATGACAAATCCATCTTGTCTTGCTTTTTCATATCATCAAACTTTTTGATAAATTCTTCTATATTTTCTATTTTTTTGTCCATATTTTTATTTTGTTAAAAAGTAAAAAATTATACTTAAAATTATTATTGGTAAAACAGGCATCACAACCTTTTGAAAAGGAAAATATGCATGACCATTATTTTTCTTTTTTAGATATTCGTAGGATAGAGCACCAAGCCAAAACACAATTGCCCCTACTGCTATTCCTAATAATAGGTGATCTATCCCACAACCGCAAAAACTATTTAATGGATAATCAATGATATCCATCGTATATAGTGGAATAATAACTAAGGCAAAATATGCTATCGTAGTTAATATATTTCTACCCTTGAATTTGATATTCTTTTTGTTTAACCAATCAATAGTCCATAAAATCATTGAAACAATAAGTGCTCCAATCCACAATCCAATTATCAAATCATCTACTCCTAAAGAACGTGAAGCTCCCACACCAGAGGCAACAGCAACTGTGCAAACAGGACAAACGGCTAATGCTTCGTCAGCAAAAACAAAGAAGAAGATAAATAAAATTGTTATTATTTTTTTAACCATATATTTTAATTAAACATCATCATATTAATAACTGTAACTCTAAAAAGGAAAATTGGCAACTCTAATTTAATAATTATTTCGTAATAAAAAAAGGCATTTGCCTTTATAATATAATTATGTCTTTTTCCCCTCTCTTCTTAATTTAATCAATTCTTTAACGCGTTCAACCTCAATTCTATAATCAATACATTGAAGAAATACTTTTCCTGTTGGCTCGTCAGGATAGTAGCCATCTATTAATCCCTCTGTCAGATCAAACAACATTTTAATTACCTCTTTTATAATACCACTTTATTATTTCTTGTAAATACTTCTCTTTTTAATTATCATATGTTAATATATCACTAAGATAATAAATAATTAAAAACATATGAGCAAAAATATTATATGGATTATTGTTCTAATAGCTGCCCTAATAGGATTCATATTCTTCTTAGGAACAGACGAAGAACCAATCGATCCACAACAAATAGCCCAAGATTGGATAATTAATAATTCCCCTACTTACAAGTTTGACGGTCAAGATCTTACATTTCTAAGCATAGAAGGAGAAAAAATATACTTTGCTTTTCAATCAACATCGGCTGGATATGGAGATAGAACTGGTCAGATGTCAGCAACAGTAATCACCCCACACATCATGGAAATTGTTGTAGAAAATAATGAAGTTGTCAGTGCTGTCACAGACGGAAGATATAATGAAATAACTAAAGAAATGATTGGTGAGTACTTTGAAGGAGACAAGGAAATAAGTGTATACTTTCTTGATATAGAAGGTCAACAAGAAGAATTAGTTGAAGTTAAAAGAACAATTCCTCATGAACCAGGCATTTCATATCCTTTTGCAGCAATAAATCAGCTACTTAATGGGCCAACAGAAGATGAATCAGAAAGAGGCATCTTCTCAATGATTAACCCAGGAACAGTAGTATATGATTTAACCATTGAGGATGGAGTTGCAATAGTTGACTTTAACGAAAAACTTCAAGAAGGAGTTGCCGGTTCAGCATCCGTAATGGCTATTAGAAATCAAATTGAAAGAACACTACTTCAGTTTGACGATATTAACGAAGTTGTAATTTCAATTAACGGTGAATCAGAAGAAATACTGCAACCATAGTCAATAATAACAAGACATGCTCTCGGGCATGTCTTTTTTATTTCCCTTAAAAAACTACACCTCGCTTATAACATCAAACCCCTTAAAACTACTAACTACTGAATAACCAACTACTTTAATATTCTTTGAAGATATTTTCTTTATCTTTTTTGCAACCTCATTAAGGGTGGCACCAGATCCAACCGCATCATCAATAATTAAAACATTTGATTTAATCTTTTTCCTAGGATCAACTACTATATTTGCTTCTTTTGAAATATTATTCATATATATATTACATGGGGTTAATATTCACCCGTCAATATTAACCCTTAATAAATCGTCATGGATATCTTTTCGAACTCCTTTTGAGTATTGTGGCATTGTATTTTAATATTAAAATAAAAAGGCATGCTCTCGGGCATGTCTTTTTTATTTTCTCTCTTTTAATCTTGTTTCTAAGGTAATCTCTTTATCCCCTCTTAATACTTTCATCGTTATCTTATCTCCAATTGCACAACCACTTAAAATATCATTGAGTGTATTATCTTCATTAACATCTCTCCCATTTACCTCTAAAATAATATCATATTCTTTCACTCCTGCCTCACTTGCACTTGAGTTTTTGGCAACCGCTGGCTCACCAAACATCTCTCTTACAACTAATGCTCCAAAAGCACAATTTAACTTATTCTCTCTCGCAATTTGCTCATTTAACATCACATATTTTACTCCTAAGTAAGGTCTCTTGATTCTACCTTCCTTTTTTATCTCAGCTAAATCTTCTTTGATATAGTTAATTGGCAAAGCAAAGCCAATATTTTCTGCTCCCATTACCATTGCCGTATTAATTCCAATAACTTCCCCATCCATATTAATCAATGGTCCACCTGAATTGCCCGGGTTAATTGCCGCATCTGTCTGAATAAGACCTCTTAAACAAGTTGATTTAATACTGAGTTGTTCATTGTGAGCAGTGATTTTTCTGCTTAGTCCTGAAACAATCCCCGCAGAAAGAGTGTCCTCAAATTCTCCTAAAGGATTACCAGCGGCGATTACTGATTCTCCCAATTCAACTTTATCTGAATCAGCCAATTTAAGAAAAGGAAAATCCTTCTTGTCTTTTATTTTAAGAATCGCTGTGTCAGTTAATGGATCTCTAGAAAGAACTTCTGCAACATATCGATGATCAGGGTCACATATTACAGTATATTGCGCATCATCTTCCTCAACAATATGATTACAAGTTAAAACATATCCATCTTTTGAAACAATAAAGGCCGAACCACCCCCAATCTTCGTCTTTTGCTTTTCATTATTCACACTCTTAGGAAATGCAACTTTCTCTCCTTGAAATGGAAGGAAGTAAAAGTCATCTATTTTTGGCAAGTCCTTTGAGGCAACAATAGTTACTACTGCAGGGCAAACCTTTTTTGCTATTTTAACAATTGGTGATTTCATTGATTTAATTATACACTAAAAAATACCTGAAGAAAACAAGTGGACCCAAGGAGACTTGAACTCCTAACCTCTTCCATGCCATGGAAGCGCTCTGCCAATTGAGCTATGGGCCCCAAAATAGTGTCCCCGAAAGGAATCGAACCTTTATCTAGAGCTTAGGAGTCTCTTGTTCTATCCATTGAACTACGGGGACTTTGTCAAAAGAATAATAGCAATTTTAGTAATTATTATCAAGAATTATAATTAATCTACTAATTAGACAAAAACTAAGTGATAAAACATTCTACTTTTTCATTTTTCTTAATTGTGTTTTTCTTTTTTTTCATCTTTTACTCTTCCACTCTTTTTTATTAATAAATCTCCGAGGGTATATAATATATCTTTCTTTAAAAATAGGAATTAAAAGAAAATATGTAGCAAGATTTTTTGTTTTCTTAACTAATACAATGCAATAATTAACACCCTCTAAAAGAGCAAGGGAATTTTTTAATAATATCCTCAAGTGATTACATTTCTTATGAGGACTCCAAATGGTTCTCCTTTTGTTCCATCCCCACTTTCTAGAAATAATATTACAAAGAATAGCGTTATCATTATATATTGTAATTCTTTCTTTAATATTTAATCTTCTTAAAAAAAGAATAGCTTCAATTAAGCCATAATATTAAGCTGAGTTATTATTATTTGTTTCTTTTTGAATAATTTTAACTCCTTGAATAATAACCTTTTCGTTTCTTTTAAGAATAAAGCAAGTTTTTACTCTTGATTTACCATAATAAATAATGTTTATCCCACAGAAGAATAATTCTATCTTTCCACTATACTATTATGCTGTTATTTATTTAATGCTTTAATTTTCTTATAATCTTCAGAGTTAAAGGAAAAAACCTCTTCGGCAGAAGCATTAAACAAAGATATCATTTTCTTTTTAAGATTATATGTTTGAAAATGGGAAAGAAAACCTAAATACGAATTGATTTGTGATACAATCTTTTCTTTTTGACAATCTTTTATTTTTTCTTCTTTTGCAATCTCCATATTGGCACTATTAATAGCTTCCCAAAAGTTGCCTTTTAATCTCTCGGAGACATATATTCTATCTTTTTTAATAATAGACCCTAAAAACTCTACTCCGCAAGAATAATGTTGTAAATATCTTTTTTTAGGATGTAATCTTAAGCACAAATTATCTTTTAGATATTTTTCTATCTCAAAAACCACCTTTTTAAGATAATTCTTGTCTTTATGAATAATGACCATATCATCAACATATCTTCCATAATATCTAATTCCCAAGTCTTTTTTAACAAAATGATCAAAATCATTAAGATATACATTAGCAAACAATTGAGAAGTTAAGTTCCCAATTGGCAATCCACAATTATTTTTAGAATAAAAAAGGCTTTTCGTTTTAGGAAGCCCTTGCCAATCTTCTTTATTCCCCCTCACAATACATTCTTTTGTTGGGTCACTGTTAATTATTTTGTCTAATAAGTATATCACTAAAGAAAAATCAAAATCTATTTTGTCTTTTCTTTTTTCTAATTCTTTTTTAACCATTAAAAACAACAAGTCACGACGGATATTCATAAAATATCCACTAATGTCTAATTTAAGGATATAGCAATCTTTTTTGTAATTCTCCGAGCAAGACCTTATAAAATGATCTATTCTTTTAATGCCATAATGGACGCCCTTTCCTTCTCTGCAACTGTATGAATCTGAAATAAATTGGTTTTCATAAATAGGAGAAAGATAATTATACAAGAAATGATGAATTATTCTGTCTCTAAAATCAGCAGCAAATATTTCTCTTTTTACCGGCTTATTTGTAATAAAACAAGTGCTTGGAGAAAGAACATATTTTCTCTGTATTATTTCATCATATAGCTCCAAAATATTACTTTCAAAGTTAAGTTCAAATTGCATTGAAGATGTTTTCTTTCTTTTATTAACTCTTGCACTAAAATATGCTCTAAATAAATCTTCCAGTATTTTCTCATTCTTGTCTTCATCACTCACTTCTTTACAATCTTGACTAAAGAGATGTTGTTGCATCTTAATTATATTAAATGAATTATAAAAAAATAATTAGAAAGAGGATAAAAAACTATCCGCCTTAAGAAAGGCGGATATAATCAATCCCTGAGACACCGCACTGAAAAACCGTTAGCCTTATTGTTGTTGTTCCGGTTCACCGTGGAATTACTTGTGTTCAATTTCCTGTTCCAAGCATTGGAACTATCATACGCAGAAGATGACCAAAAGTTCGTATTCGAACCGATGTTGTTGAACGAGCCATTGGTGTTGCGGTAGCCAGCATCTAGAAAGAATAAAAACAACCATTCAACTCTTTACTATTGCATATTTCATCAATAGCAAATGTGCGATATACATATTTAATAGTAAATGTGCAATAAGGCACCATTCCTCGCTTAAATCTATTTAATGTAAAAACATTGAAATGCCTTAAGTGAGAAGGTTGTCGGATTAAAAAATGCACTCTCGTTTGGGTAACCGACCTCAAACGACTCGGGCATGGAATGTTAATCCTGGATTGATTTTTTCTGCCATCCAGCTAACTGCCGGGATATATTTTCTAATTTCAAAGAAATGTGAGAAAACCTTCTTAATCTCATTAAATTTAAGTCGTGAGTTAATCGTAATAATAAACGAATACTTTCAACACTCTCACGAGCTAAATTCATCAATAATCCTTTTCTTTCTTTCTGTGGAGTAGAATTTATCTTGTAAAGTAACATTATTAATTCTAATGTTTCTTTTTTTAATGTTTCACCAACAGTGTATTTGTATTCCTTGGGAAAATCTTTAACAAGTTTGAATATTTCTAAAGTAAAACTGTATGTGGATAAATATATTGGTAATTCATCGTATCTACTCACCTTTTTTCTTTTATTTTATTTCTAAATATTAATTCGACCTTTTATACTTACTCTGTTCATATTTTATCTTTTTCTTTAGCATCGTGTCAAGTCTTCTGTAGTGGCTGTAGTGGCAATATGATAATGTCCTACCTAGAACAAGATAGAAATGTCCTAGTAACAACTTTTAGTGTATATATGTATTAATAATAATTAATACATAATATATATGAAAGAAAAAGAAACAATTACTATGACAAAAGAAGAAATCAGAAGATTAAAAACAATCACTGAATTGGTAGATAAGAAAATCAACGGACCAAGAGCAAGCATTGAATTAAATCTATCAGTAAGACAAGTAAGAAGAATAAAATCAAGGTTCTTACTATCAGGACCTAAGGGAATTATTCATAGGGGTAGAGGAAGGAGTAGTAACAGGAGCATGAATAAAGACAAAGAAAACATTATTAGATATTTGATAAATAATAAATATAGTTACTTCGGACCAACCCTTGCTTCTGAATATCTATTAAAACATGATCAAATATCAGTTAGTAAAGAAACATTAAGATTGATGATGATTGAAGAAGGCATATGGATTCCTAAGAAAAAAAGACAAGCATATCATCATGAATGGAGACAAAGAAGAGATAGCTATGGAGAAATGCAACAATTTGATGGAAGTTATCACAAGTGGTTTGGAGAAAAAGAGTCTTGTCTACTACTATCAATAGATGATGCTACAGGAAAGATATCTCACGGGGTGTTTGATAAAAATGAAGGAATAATAGCAGTATTTAAGTTTTGGATAAGATACATTGAAAAAAACGGAATACCTAAAAGCATATATCTTGATAAATTCTCTACTTACAAGATAAATCACAAGAATGCTGAGGATAATAAAGATATGATTACTCAGTTTCAAAGAGCAAACAAGGAGGTAGGCATCGAGATGATTATGGCTAATTCTCCAGAAGCTAAAGGAAGAATAGAGAGAGGAAACAAAACATTACAAGATAGATTAGTTAAAGCATTAAAGTTTCATAGAATAACAAGTATAGAAGAAGCCAACAAATACCTTGAAGAACAATTTATTCCTGAATTCAATGAAAAGTTTGCTGTAGTACCAAAGAATAAAGAAAATGCACACAGAGCAATAGATGATGGAGTTGATATAGAGGACGTGTTTTCTATTAAGAACCAAAGAGTTGTTTGTAATGATTATACAGTAAGATTTGAGAATAACTACTTTCAATTAGAACAAATACAGCCTACAACTGTATACAAGAGAGATAAGGTGATTGTACAGACCAATATTGACGGTAAAATATCAATCAAGAAGAAAGACATCTTGCTTAATTCATTCCTTCTTCCCGCCAGACCTCAAAGAGAGATAGATGTTCAATTAATTGCCATTACTAGAAAGAAATCAGACTGGAAACCACCGATTGATCATCCATGGAGAAAGTTTTCGCTTAATAAAGAAAGGATATGCAAAGAGAAGAATATAACTAAAGTAGGACATTTCTAAATTGCTCAGAGGTAGGACATTTCTAAATTGCCTTTACAGTCATTATTTTTTCGTGTTTGACTTTCTTTTTGTGCTCTTTTCCTATTTTTATTTTTTTATTTTTGTTTTTTATCGTTTGCTCTCAAATTTATTTTTCATCTCCCATCAAGAGAATTATTGCAAAAGAACTTGTAAGAGGGGGGGCCGTGTTGAAGTTTCACGAAACTTCAACAGGAGAGGGGAAATAGTCAAATAGTCTAATCCCTGAGACACCGCACTGAAAAACCGTTAGCCTTACTGTAGTCGCCCCGGCTCACCGTGGAATTACTTGCGTACAACCTCCTGAACCAAGCACTGGCACTATCATACGCAGAAGATGACCAAAAGTACGTAGTCGAACCGATGTTGTAGAACGCGCCATTGATGTTGCGGTCGCCAGCGAATATGTTATCGAACCATCCTGCTGAATATAAAGCTTCTTTTGAAGCACCGGTAAAGTTGGTTAGTGTAGTAAAGTCCCCGTCACTGGGTAAGTGCCAACCAGCAGGGCAGGCAATGTTTGCCGTGTTCCAGTTATAAAGACGACCATATGTGTCACAGTTCGTAGTGTTGTTGTTATAACACCAACTTGATCCTGTTGCATAGTTAAGGTTTTTCGCTAGCCAGCATTGCGTGCCTACCGCCACGATCGGATAAGAAACATCGTATAAAGTAGCAGTTGTTAAGCCACCACAAGCTTCAGATACCGTCCAACACGTTACATCAGGACTCCATGCAGAAGCAAGATAGTTCTGAGTTTCTTCATGTCTTCTACTAAATGTATAACTTGTAGTTGGGTATAAACCGCTAAATGTGGGGGATGATTGCGCACTACCAGTTCCGGTTCTGTATTCACATCCTTCACATGCTGATATTGTAATACTGGTTGTTGTATTACTGTCACAAGTTGGTGCTGGTGGTGCCGCTTGACTTGCCTTGTTCACTGTTTGTATCCCTGTGCATGAAGTTGCACTATAATCATCAGTAGCAGCCACATGCATTGTAATGGTAGCTGTGCCGGCGTTGCCAATTGTAATTAAACCTGTTGTTGGATCAATTGTTGCTACAGTGGGATTGTCGCTACTAAAAGATTTTGTTCCCGTACTGTTGGTACTGCTAGAAACTGTATAACTACCAAAACCATATGTACGAGCTACGGGTGAAACACTACAAGTTGGAGTTGCACCGGTGATCGTTAAAGCACCGGAGCAAGACGTTGCACTATAATTTGGAGTAGCGGCCACATTCATTGTTATTGTTGTCGTTCCAACAGATACTATTGTTACCACTCCGGCATCAGTAATAGTTGCTACGTTGGTGTTACTACTACTGAATGTCTTAGCGCCATCACTATTTGTTTCTTGCCCTATTATAAAAGTACCATCATCAACTTCTTTAATAGTCTCGGTTACGCTACAAGTTGGAGTTACGCCCGCAACCACTAATGTATTAGAACAAGACGTTGCATTATAGTTTGTCGTAGCGGCCACATTCATTGTTATTGTTGTCGTTCCAGCAGATACTATTGTTACAAACCCGGTGCTAGTAACAGTTGCTACATTGGTATTACTACTACTAAATGTCTTAGTACCTGTGCTATTTGTGCTATGCCCTATTGTAAAATCAACATCGCCAAATGTTTTATTAGTTGCAGTCACACTACAAGTTGGGGTTGCTTTAGCGATCGTTAAGGTATTGGAGCAAGATGTTGCACCATGACTTGCAGTAGCGGCCACATTCATTGTTATTGTTGCCGTTCCAGCAGATACTATTGTGACCACTCCGGCGTCAGTAATAGTTGCTACATTGGTATTACTGCTACTAAACGACTGCTCACCATCACTATTAGTTGAATGAATAATGGTAAAAGGTGAGTCACCATATGTTTTATTAGTTGCGGTTACAGTACAAGTAGACGTAATTGGGTTTACAGTCAAAGTTGCTGTTGCCGTCCCAGCAGAGTACGTCGCTGTTGCCGCAGTATTAAATGTAATTGTTGTCGTTCCCACTCCTACTATCGTTACCACTCCGGCGTCAGTAATAGTTGCTACGTTGGTATTACTGCTACTAAACGTCTTGGCACCATCACTATTAGTTGAATGCGTAATAGTAAAAGATGGGTCACCATATGTTTTTGTGGTATTAGAAACTGAAATAGTCGGTACCGCTATACAAGTAGCAGTTGTAATTCCTGCAGGTAAATGAGCAAGGAAAGTATCCCACTCGAGACAAGTGTTTGTAGGGATAAAAAGATTCTTGGCTGTTGAATTAACAATTTTGTAACAAGTATATGTACATCCCTCTGCATTAACTACCAATGTGTCACCTGTATCAACTTGACAACTTTTGTAACGGTTAATCCCTGAAAGTTGATTTGAGCAAGCTGACTCGGAATAAACTTGAGTGAGCCCTAAAAAGAATAGAGCAAATATGACGACAGAGCCAAGAATTACTGGCCTGTTTATTTTACTAAATATTTTCATTTTGTTTAACATATTATTTTAATATATATTTATTTAATAATTAACCCATTCTTGGGGCTCAAGATTAGTTGATGTTGGAGAAACAGTTCCATACCTTTCTATTTTGATTCCTAATCGTTCTTCTTCTTTTTGGCAAAGATCCCTAAATGACCAACCATGACTTACTATGTGAGCACCTTCGTTGTCAAAGTAAATATACTTTGGCAAATCAGTGTCACGTAGAGAAACGGCATAATAGGTATTGCCTTTGCTTTCGTAAACAAAAGAGAAAGAGATAAAACCATTTTTGTGAAGTACATAACTAGCAAAAGATGCAAAATCCTGGGCGCCACCTTTTTTTTCTTCAAAGAACTCTTCTGGACTTAAGGCATTAGAACCAACTCTTGGTGAATATGTAAAATTATCATTTAAGAAATCTACCAACCGGGCTGAGGTATTTAATTGAGATATTAATTCCTCAAAATCATCAGAGTAAACAATTTCTTCTTTTGGTTCTTCTATTGTTTCTGAATTAGATGATTGTATATCAGAATATTTGTTATTAATTAGAAAACCAAAAAGAATCACTATCAATATGGTGATTATAATTAATATCTTTTTGCTTTTTTTATCCATTTATTTTATCTCTTAGATTATTAAAGCTCACCCTTTGGCCATGAGCTCCATTCAATATAATTAGTTTCTATTTCACCATTAACTACCGGAGTACCTGCGGCAATGTAGATGTATATGATATAGTCATCTATCTGATCATTAAGATAGTTTAGTATATCCATTGCTCCGGTGATGTCTGTTGGAACAGTAATGTGTTTAATATCACTCAAGTCAAATATTTCTGTTGATGAATTAACGTTTACCTTGATATATTCTTTCGTATATTCCATTTCTTCGGGATTCAACATTTCTTGATTTTCTTTGGGAATATTTCGCTCTATTACAAAGTAATTGTCCCCTACTTCAAACAAAGTACCATCAATCATTTCTGTCGTTAGTCTAATCTCAAGCGCTTGTTGAACCACTGGATCTAATTTATTCCAATCTTCTTCTGTCATTCGATATTGTTGAGCGACTGTTTCTTTTGGCTCTTCAATCTCTTCTCCTTCTTTTTGAAAAACATCAAATGCTACTAAAAGTCCCACCACAGCGATGATGACTAAAACAATAATTATTAATGTTAAATTCTTTTTTTCCATTTTATTTTACCTTTAAATTATTAATTTCTAATTTTAAGTTATTGATGTCAATTTGTTGTAATTCAATTATTTTCTGTTGCTCTTTGATTGCTTCTACTAAGGGAGCAATTAGGCCAACTCCATCAATTGATAAATATCCATCATCATCCTCTTTAACTAATTCAGGAAAAACCTTTTGAAGATCTTGAGCAGAAAAACCAAGCTTGTCTTCCTTTGTGCTTTTAAGATTATACTTAATACCTTCTAGTTTTAGTATTTTTAATAAACTATTTTCAATTGGCAAAACATTCTCTTTTAATCGAATATCTGATGTATAGTAATATGCCGATGCAGAAACATTTCCGTTAACATGGAGTTTCTCAGCAGGATTATTTGTTCCTATGCCTACTCTGTTTAATGAAGTATCTATACAAACACTACTAGCACTACATTCCATCTCTGCCCATCTGTGTCCCGGATTAGGAACACCAACTGTCGCAGCAAAAGCAAAGTAATAGGAAGCAAAGAGAATTGTTAAAAATAATAACGAGACAATTAAATAGCTTTTTTTATTCATGTTTAATACTTTATTATTTTAATTTTATCTTATTCATTTTTTTTGTCAACTATAATTAAAAATAAAAGAGAAAAGCCACCCGCATAGGTGGCTCATCTCTATCTTTAATATTTTACTTAACAGCGTCTTTCAATCCTTTTCCGGCCTTAAACTTTGGTATCTTCATTGCCGGAATTTTAATTTTCTCTCCTGTTTTAGGATTTCTTCCTTCTCTTGCCGCCCTCGTGCTAACTTTGAATGTTCCAAAACCAGTTAGAGTAACATCTTCTCCTTTAGATAATGCTTTTGTTATTTCTCCGAGGACTGTAGCTAATGCCTCGGAAGCATCTTTTTTTGTAATAGCTGTTTTCTTAACTATTGCTTCAACAATGTCATCTTTTGTCATATTAGTATATATTTATTATACAATTTGTTTCGACCTTTATTTAGCATACTCTATTACTCTTGATTCTCTTATTAGCACAACCTTTATCTCCCCCGGATATTTTAATTCATCTTGAACTTTTTGAGCTATCTGTCGTGCTAACTTGTGCGCTGTTAAATCATCTACCTCTTTTGGCTTTACAAAGATTCTTAATTCTCTTCCTCCTTGTATTGCGAATGACTTTTCTACACCACTAAAGGAATTAGCAATATCTTCTAAATCCTCTAATCGTTTTAGGTAATTTTCAATACTATCTTTTCTTGCCCCTGGTCTTGCACCTGATATTTGATCAGCCGCCTGAACAACCATTGCTTCTAAGCTTTCGTAAGGATATTCCTCGTGATGTGATTTTACTGCTGAAATTATTGTCTTGTCAATGTTAAATTTCTCTAAAATCTTACCTCCGATATCAGTATGAGACCCTTCTATCTTGTAGTCAAGGGCTTTTCCAATGTCATGCAATAGACCAGCTTTTTTAGCAAGGGTAGCATTTAGACCAATTTCTGAAGCAATTGCACTTGATAAATGAGCTACTTCTAAGGAATGACTCAATACATTTTGACCATAGCTTGTTCTGTATTGAAGTCGCCCTAACAAATGAACTAATTTCTCCGGTAAGTCCAATACTCCGACTTCATATACTGCGGCCTCCCCTGCTTCTTTTATTTTCTTATTTATCTCTTCCTCCGCTTTTTCAATCTCTTGTTCAATCCTTGCTGGTTGAATCCGACCATCTCTTAAAAGTTTTTCTAGTGTAATTTTAGCAATCTCTCTTCTTATCGGATTAAAGCTTGAAATAATTACCATACCAGGGGTCTCGTCAACAATTAACTCAACTCCTGCGGCTTTTTCAAATGCCCTAATGTTTCTTCCTTCTTTTCCAATAATTCTTCCCTTAATCTCTTCTGTTGGCAGGACTACAGAAGATGTCATAATCTCAGTCGCTTGAGATAATGCATAGCTTTGTACTGCTGAGGCAATAATTCCCTTTGCTTTTTTCTCATACTGCTCAATACCTTTTTCTTCAAGTTTCCTTATTCTCTCTAAAATCTCTGCGCAATATTCCTTTTCGGTTCTTTCTAATAATTCTTCTTTAGCTTGTTGTCTACTCAGCCCGGCTATTTTTTCTAATTTAGTAATAATTTCTGCCCTTTTCTCTTCTATTTCAGTTTTTATTTCTTTCAATTTTTCTATTCTCTCATTTGCTTCTTTCTCTAAAGCTGTCACTTCTTTTTGCTTATCTTCTATTTCTTCTTCTCTTTTGAAGAGACGATTTTCTGCCTTTATCACTATCTTTTGTCTTTCTTCTAAATCTTTGAAAGATTTCTTTTCTATCTCTTCTGCTTTTTGCTTTGCCTTAGCTATCATTTCTTCTGCGGCCTGTTTTGTTTGAGCTATTTTTTTACTAAGTTCTGCCTCAATCGTTCCGGCACGCTTTCTTGCAATAGATTGTCGGATATAGTATCCAACCACTCCACCTAATAATAGCGCTATTACCGTTATTATTATGATCGTTTGTGTTTCCATATTTTTAATATGAAAATTTGGCACAAAAATAATCGTGTGATTCTTTATCAATATTCTAATTTCAAGGTTCTTGATTTTTTATCTAAGATTATATTACCAAAAATTCAATGTTAATCTTTACGCTGTTTATTATAACAAAAAACCCTTGCCGTAGCAAGGGTGTAGTTATTAAAATGGCGAGACATCTTTCCATATCGGATTAAAGCCCCCCACATCAAGCATTTCTGTTTTTTCACAATAATAACCAGCACTATCTGTTACCCTGAGTTTTATTGTCGGCGTAGTACCATATGTATTAAAGACAACTATAGGATCAAAATCAGAAGATGTTTCAAGAGTTGCTTCTGTAAATGTCCATAAATATGTAGGAGAACTTGCATTATATGTTTGTGAAACAACACCATCTTTCTGTGCTTCAAAATTTACCGGCCGACCAGCTAATATTTTCTTGGGCTCATAGGAGTATATGACTAATGGAGATCCGTGAGTTTTAGATCTTAAATCAATTGTACTTGAAATCCAACTTGATTGTCTTCCCTCATCATTTTCTGCTTTTACTCTCCAGTAATAAAGAGTTGACCAATTTAATTTTTCATCATTCCATGAAGAACCTTCTAAATTAACAACGTATGAAGTAGATGCACTATATATTGTAATACTAAAAACATTGCTATCAAAGTTGCTATTTGGTGATATTTCAATCGTATAGCTATATTGTGGCGACTCACTAAAATAATCCCAGCTTAAAATTACTGACAAGCCATCGTTAACCAGTGGGAACGATCCATGACTACAATAGTTAATACTTGTTTGCGGGTTGCTAAGTATCACCGGAGAACTATATTGAACTTTGTAATTACTAACTCCACATTCTGAATTATTGGAACAATTAAAGCTTATCCATCCTAAATTATCACTCCAGGCATAATTAATCATCTCTCCGTTGTTGTTTTTAACGCCATAATCAGTTCCACCAATCACTATCGGACCCAATTGAATCCACCCATTTGCATCAGAAATATATCTTGCCCAACCAACAAGCCTGTCTGTGCTTGAGTCAAGACGTGCATTACACGATCCACTAGGACACCCTGTTAAATCAGCAGGATTAAAACTAATCCAACCAACACTGTCTGCCCAGGCATAACCAGTAAGAAGACCCGTAGCATCAATACTGGTACCATAATAGAAGCTTATCCAGCCATAATAAGGAGACCAGGCATAACCAGTAAGATTACTCTCATCAGCTGAAATTTTTTCATCAGAAATAAAAAAACTACCAACTAATAAAAATAGGAGTAAAAGAAAAAACACTGTTATTTTTTTACTCATCAACATTATTAATTGTTCATTAATATCTCTATTTTCTCCTTCAAATCATCAATTTCTTTCTGTTGCTCTTTGATTGCTTCTACTAAGGGAGCAATTAGGCCAACTCCATCAATTGATAAATATCCATCATCACCTTCTTTAACTAATTCAGGGAAAACCTTTTGAAGATCTTGAGCAGAAAAACCAAGCTTGTCTTCCTTTGTGCTTTTAAGATTATACTTAATGCCTTCTAGTTTTAGTATTTTTGATAAACTATTTTCAATTGGCAAAATATTCTCTTTTAATCGAATATCCGATGTATAGTAATATGCTAACGCAGAAACATTTCCATTTACTTCCAGCTTATTTGTCAAAGATGGAGATGCAGTCCCAATTCCAACATTTCCATATTGAACAATTAGTCCTGTTGTTATAGCTGAATTAGCCCCTAAAACAAGTGCACCCAATTTTGACTGAGCAGTAACACTTTCATTCAAGGGCTTAGGAACATTACCAGTTGGTGGTGCTCCGGTTGGACCAGTCCAAGCGAAAGCAATACATCCAAGAGTTAAACTCATTATTGCTACCCCCACTATTAGGGCTATTGATTTTGTTTTTATCATAATAATTTAATTATTTATTATTTTATGGTGTAAGATTTCTTAATAATTCCTCGAGATCATCTTGCTCTTTTGGAGTCAATGGCTCAACATCTTCGGGGGTTAATCTATTAGTAAGCTCATCTAATTGTCTTTGTTCTTCTGGGGTCAATGGCTCAACATCTTCGGGGGTTAATCTATCAAGAAACTCTTCTTCTGTTTCTTCTATTGGAGGATTTTCTATTTCTTCTATTCCTTTTTGCTTGTTTTCTAAAAATAAAAGGATTAAAAACAAAACTAATAGAACTATGATAAAAATGATGAGTATATTTTTTTTGTTTATTTCCATACGCAATCAACATTAATTATATTAACTTTATCTTTTCCAATAAAAACAGGAAACGCTTCGCACTCTTCGTTTTGAGCAGCTGAAATAATATCACTTACTGCATCTGCATAGCCACTATTGTAACTAAAATCAATCATAGAGCTGACATATGAATCAAAAAAATTCTTAGCAGTGTAAATTGTAAAAGCAACAACGATAATTATTAAGACAGTAATCAATATTTTTTGTTTGTCCATGTAATAATTTTATCCTTTTAATTTTTGTCTGTCAATCAAAACTTTTTTGTATTAATCACTTCGTCAATCACTCCGTATTCTTTTGCCTCTTCGGCTGACAAATAAAAGTCCCTATCAGTGTCTTTTGATATCTTAGCTAAAGATTGACCAGTATGTTTAGATAATATCTTATTCATTTCTTCTTTAATCCTGATAATCTGCTTAGCTGTAATTTCAATTTCAGATGCCTGCCCTCTTGCTCCACCCATTACTTGATGAAGTAATATTTCTGTATTGGGCAATGCATATCTTTTTCCTTTTGCTCCGGCGGCCAAAATCATTGCTCCCATTGAAGCAGACAATCCAATACTTACCGTTGAAACATCTGGTTTGATATATTGCATGGTATCATATATCGCTAGACCAGCGGTTACTGAGCCACCGGGACTATTGATATATAATTGGATATCCTTTTTAGGATCTTTCGATGCTAAATACAAAAGTTGAGCAACTATTGAATTTGCCATCGCATCATTAAATTGACCAGTTAAAAAAACTATTCTTTCTTTAAGGAGTTTAGAGTATATATCATATGCTCTTTCTCCTGATTGTGATTTTTCAATTACTGTTGGTATTAACATTTTTTTATTTATTAGCATCCTAACAAATTAAATGCCTTTTCTCTCTTGAGCTCGTCTTCTATATATAGTCGAACTTGTACCTCATCCATTGTTTTTTTAATTTCTTCTTTGTTAGGATATTGATTAAGCATTTCTTCTATCTTTTGACTAATTTCTTCTTCGGTTACTTTTATTTTCTCATCTTTTACGATTTGATGCAAGACCAAGAATCCTTTTACTTTTTCTTTGGCTATTTTTTCTAACTCTTTTGTAATTTCTTCTTCTGTTTTCTTGACTTGCTTTAAGTATTCTTCAAAACTAATTTTTAATTCAGACGAGCACCTTTCTTTAATATTATTGAGCATAAAGTCCTGTTCCCTTTTAATCAGTGTTTCGGGAACATCTATTTCTGTTTTTTCTATTAATTTCTTGATTGACTCTTCTCTTACTCTTTGTATTTCTGCTATTTCTTTGTCTTTTTTAATGCCCTCTCTAATATCTTTTTTTAATTCTTCTACTGTATTAAAGCCAAGACCTTTGACCAATTCATCGTTAACTTCGGGAATTTCCACTTTTTTAACTGAATCAACTTTCACAGATATTTTTATCTTCTTCTCTTTTTTTTCTTGAGGATGCTGTGTTTCAAACTCACGCACCTCTTCTCTTTTCATTCCTCGCAAAGTATCTTCAAGTCTATCAATATAGTGACCCTTGCCCAATACAATTCTATCTTTTTTCTCCGGATCATTCTCGATATCTAAACAAGAAAATGTAAACTCTACCAGGTCACCATCTTTTGCCTCAGATATTTTTTCTGAATATTTAGCTCTTGATTGTTGTATCCATTTAATAGCATCTTCTACTTCTTGGTCAGTCACTTCAACCTCTTTTTTCTCAACTTTAGCTGAATCTAATTTAGGTAATTTAATTTCAGGAAGTATTTCAAACTCAGCAGTGAAGATAAGAGGGTTATCTTTCGCTATTTTAATAATCTCTACTTGTGGTTGAGATATTGCTTCTTCTTTGCTTTCTGCCAAAAACTTTGCCCATGATTCTCTTATTGCAATTTCTGCCGCCTCAGACAAAACCCCTTCTTTTGTAACACGACTTTCAACCATGTCCTCTGGAGCTTTGCCTTTTCTAAAACCAGGAATTTCTGCATCAGCTGATATTTTTTTTAGTGTTTGGGAATAATAATTATTAAAGTCCTCAGCAGAAACTTCAATCTCTACTTTCTTTTTAGTTGCTCTTACTTCTTTAATTTCGTATTTCATAATTAATTTTCTTCTTTATTTTCTTCAACAACTTCATCTTCATCAATATCAAGTTCATCCTCTTCTACTTGCTCTCCCTCTTTTTTAATGTCTAATCTCCAACCAGTTAATTTAGCGGCTAATCGAACATTTTGACCATCTTTACCTATTGCTAGAGATAATTGGTCTTGAGGAACAATAACGGTAGCGGTATTATTTTCTCCAATAATAACGTCTGTTATCTTTGCTGGTGATAAGGCATTGATAATGTACTTAACTGGGTCCTCATTATATTCAATAATATCAATCTTTTCTCCTCCTAATTCTGACATTACCGCTGTTACTCTTACACCTCTTTGTCCAACCATTGAACCAATGGCATCAATTTCATTACTTCGTGCAAATACTGATATTTTAGTTCTTGACCCTGGCTCTCTTGCAATTGATTTGATCTCTAATTGGCCTGTTTGTATTTCCGGAACCTCTAATTCAAAAAGTTTAGATATTAACTTCGGATAGCTTCTTGATAATAATATCACTGGGCCCCTTGGAGTTGTGTCTACTCTTAGGATATATAATTTTAACCTAGCACCTTCTTTATAGAACTCTCCTCTTATCTGCTCTTCTTTTGGTAAAACACCAAGTGACTTTCCAATGTCAAAATATACATTTGAACCCTCAATTCTTTGAACAATTCCAGAAACAATCTCTCCTTCTTTTGATTTGTATTCTTTTAGAATAATTTCTTTTTCGGCTTCTCTTATCTTCTGCAAAACAACTTGCTTTGCTGTTTGAGCCGCTATTCTACCAAATTCATCTTTTGGTTCTAAAATTGTAACTATTTCATCTCCTGGCTCAACCTTCTCACCTCTCTTTCTTGCCTCTTCTATTAACAGATGCCTTTCTTCATTGTATCTTACTCTTCTATCGGTAACATCTTCTTTTGGTTCTTCTTGGCTAGTTTCTTCTTCAGTTGGTCTGTAACTCTTACTGACCTTAAATTTTTCTTTTTCTTCGCCTTCTGTTTTTTCAGGAATATATACCATTGTATCATCTACTACTAACATTACTCTTGAAAACTCTGTCTTCCTGGTCTGAGGATTAATTTTTGCTTTAATAATTTGTCCCCTTTTCCCATATTCTTTTTTATACGCTGAAGCTAAAGCGTGCTCTACTGTTTCTATAACTTTTTCTGAAGACAATCCTTTTTCTTCAGATATCTGATTTATTGCTGACAAAAATGATTGAAAATCCATATATTTAATTATTTTAATAAAAAAGTCGGAAACTTCCGACCAACCAAAAAAACTTCTTACTTACTATCGTGCTTATATACTAACAGAAGAAAAATAGTTGTCAAGTAAAAACATTTAATATAGTATATATGTATGAAAGTTAACACTAAACTAATTCCTAAAAAAGTTTTATTCTGTATAGAACAACTTCAAGCAAAAAACTTTGAAGCATACATTGTTGGTGGTTGTACTAGAGACCTACTAAGGGGAGTGGAGCCAAATGATTGGGATATTACTACCAATGCCACCCCAGAGCAAATTCAGGCCGTTTTTCTTGACAAGAACATTAAAACATTTTATGAAAATGACTTTGGCACAGTTGGCGTTGCTTTCCCCTTGAAAAATGACCATTTTGAGATTGTAGAGATTACAACATATCGAAATGAAGCCACCTATAGTGATAGTCGTCACCCGGACAAGGTAACTTGGTCAAAAACTATTGAAGAGGACTTAAAAAGGAGGGATTTTACTATAAATGCGATTGCTATCTCTCCCAAAAAAGATGGATTTGATGTAATTGACCTCTTTAATGGCCAAGAAGATCTAAAAAAGAAGATCATTCGCACCGTAAATAACCCAAATGATAGGTTTACTGAAGATGCTCTTCGAATGATGCGAGCGATTAGATTAGAGGCAGTTTTAGGTCCCACGTGGAAAATAGAGGAAAAAACCCTTGAGGCCATTAAAAATAATGCTAAATTACTAAAAATGGTCTCTCAGGAAAGGATCAGAGACGAACTAATGAAGATAATTATGAGTAAAAATGCCGCAAAAGGCATCGAATCATTGAGAAATAGCGGATTATTAACATATATTATCCCTGAATTAGAAGAAGGATGTGAAGTTGAACAAAATAAACACCATATTTATGACTGTTACAGACATAATTTAGAGTCATTGGCCTATTCTGCCAAAAAAAACTTTGATTTTGATGTCAGAATGGCTGCATTATTGCATGATATTGGAAAACCAAGAACAAAAAGGGGGCTTGGGGACTCAGCAACCTTCTATAATCATGAGATTGTTGGGGCTAAAATGACTGAAAAAATACTAAATCGCCTTAAATTTCCTAAAAAAGACATAGAAAGTATTGTAAATCTAGTCAGGTATCATCTTTTTTATTACAATGTAGATGAAGTAGGAGAGTCATCAGTCAGAAGATTAATCAGAAATGTGGGATTAGAAAGCGTAGAAAAGCTATTACAGCTCAGAATGTGTGATAGAATTGGCTCTGGATGTCCCAAAGCCGAACCATATAAGATAAGGCACTTGAAATATATGATTGAAAAGGTATCAAAAGACCCTGTTTCAGTTAAAATGCTTAAAATTAATGGAAAAGAAGTGATGGACACACTTAATCTTAATCCATCACCTAAAGTAGGTATGATTCTTGATATCTTGCTTGAAGATGTATTAAATGAACCAAAAAGGAATAATAAGCGATATTTGAAAAAGAGATTGATTGAATTATCCAAATTAGATGATGATAGCATAGAAAAACTAGCAAAAAAGGCCAGAATATCTAAAAATGAAGCAATATCTAACGAAGATAAACAAATAAAGGAAAAATACTGGGTTTCATAAGGAACATCAATAAGTGCCTTTGTCCAGAATGGTGTCCAAG
>DDMA01000007.1 GCA_002340425.1 Patescibacteria group bacterium UBA2558
CACTCTGACCATGGAGAGTAATTGAAGACGCAAGAGTTATCTGAGTTATTAGAATTATCTAAGTAGTCACATTCTTGAGTTAAAACTGGTTCATCAGTATCAGAGCAATTTGAAGAAGAAATAACTGTTCTTGTTTGTGTTCCATCTGGCTGACACTCTGACCATGGAGAGTAAGTAAAAATACAAGGAGGGACAAAAAGACAAATTCCTGAATCTTGAAGTTCATAGTTTGGAGGACAAGCACAGGTTTTTGTTTCTTCATCCCATATACCATTATTTTGAATACATTCTTGTTTTTTTTGTTCGTTTAGCACGTTTTCATTTGATAAATCTAAACCATGCTCTACTCCATAAAGAAAAGTTGTATTAATTTCTTCTTTAGAATATTTCTTCGTTCTTAAATATTGATCTATCACATTTATTTCCCAAACAGACCATTGTCCTTTTTCATAAGAAGAAGGAATAGTAAAACTACTATTCCAGCTTTGTCCCTGACGTTTTAAAATAACATTAACAGTGTCTTTTTGAGATGGACTCTTTAATACAGCTGTTACGGAAGAAATTTCTGTGTTTTCTTGAGAAACAGAAACTAGCATCACAAAATAATTATCTGTTGCTAAAGAAACTGGATTGATTTCCACTTTTTCAAGCGTGGGAGAAAAAGTATCTGTTGTTAATGGTCCAAATTGAAGTATATTTCCGGCTACCGAATGAAAAATTAAAAATGAGAAACAAAAAGCAAGTGAGAATACTATTATTGTTTTTTTAGACATATTTTTGAAAATAGAAAACATCAAAAAAGATGTTAATCAATAATCTTATTATTTAAATAAAAAAGATGCCAATTTTTATTCATTAGTTATATTCTAAGATATATATTCAAAAAAAGCAATTGAAATTAAAGTAAAAATTATTCGTAGCAAATAGCTTTCAATTGATTTAAGCTACTTTCAGTTATTGTTTGTTTTTCTTCTGTGTTTGTAAAATACATTATATCATCTGAATTCATCGCATGCTCTAATCCCAATGCGTGACCCAACTCGTGAATCAATACTTGAATCAAACTCTCTTTATTTTCAAATTGATAAATATTAATTTCTTTTAAAAATAATTTGCTAACATAGTTGCCCTGCTCAAACTGATTACTTAAACCATTTAGCACTAAATTATATTCATCAACATTTATATTCAACCTTGTGGCAACTTTATTAATTTCATTCACTAAAGAATTTATTTCTTTGTACATTTGATTTAATTCTTCTTGTTTTTTATTTATTTCTAAAAACATTTTTTCTAAAAGTTCTTCCTCTTGATTCAATCTATTATATTCTTCATCATTATTTCTTTTGCTTTTATTCCAATTTAAGACATCTTTTTGTAAATCTGAAGATCTTCTATTATATTCAAGTATAACTGATTCTATTTCATTTTTTTTATCATTATATAAATCAATACTTTTATTATATTTTTCCACCAACTGAGAATAAATATTGCTATCTTCCTGATGCTTCAAATCTATATCGTCTAATTTTAATGTTGTGTCTTGCCTATAATCATATATGAGGTTAATTTTCATACCATTATCTCCATATTTAAATAATTCTTTGCCTGTAGCATTATTCCATTCATTAGCCGCCTCATTAATAATTAAAAGGAAATCTTCTTCTGAAAGATTAAAATCAGGATCAACAATGCCAACAGTATATATAATAGGAGAAGAACAAGGATTAAAAAATGTTTTTTGAACACTAAAAACAATCTCTTCTTTAAAGAATATAAAGAAGAGAAGGAAAAAAGAACAAAGTAACAATATTATTGCCTTTTTTGTATTCATTAGCTTTCAGTTGTTTGACCATCAAACTCCTCTTCATTTGCTTCTGCTTCTTCTTTTGTAGCGCGAATAATTCCATCTTTGTGATTGGCAGGAGAATAAATTGTATACATTTTCAACTCTTCATCAGAAGAAATATTTTCTACATTATGATTTGCTCCCGCAGGAACGACAACAGCATCGCCATCAGTAACTTCGTAAACATTGCCATCAATAGTTACTCTTCCATGGCCTGCTTCAAAACGAAAGAATTGATCGTTTTTTTCATGAACTTCAGCACCTATTTCTTCTAATGGCTTTAAGCTCATTAATACCAACTGACTATTCTTGCCAGTATACAAAACTTTTCTAAAGTTATCATTTTCTAGTGTTAATTTTTCTATATTTTCTTTGTATCCTTTCATATTTTTAAATTAAATTATTATTATACTTCCATTATACAACAACAAAGATAGTTTGACAATCACATCTTTCTTAATATTTTAGCTTGCTCTTCGGGGGTTATCGAAGATATTTCTAATCCAAAACCCAATTCTAATCCTCCAAAACAATTTACTCTTGGAGAAAAAGACCAATACCAATGAAAATATGGATATTCCTTATCTAATGGTGAGTTATGTAAAAAGAAATTATAATCTAAATTATCAAATCCATAATCATACTTTAATAATATTTTCTTAAATATTTTAGATAAGGACTTCTTTTCTTCTTCAGTAATCTGCTCAAAAGATGGCGTATGTCTTTTAGGTGAAATAATAACTTGAAATAGTATCTTGGGAGCAAAAGGACAAAAAGCTATAAAATCATTATTTTCAGCAATTATTCTTTTATTAAATTGCTTTTCAATTTTATTAATTTCACAATGAAGACACTTTTTGTTTTTGTTATAATATTTTTTAAGATTATTAAGTTCGTTTTGATACTCTCTTTCTATAATAGGCAATGTTAGTGCTTGATAATGAGGATGTGGTTGACTAGCTCCTGCCTTCTCTCCTCTATTATGAAAAATAGCAACTTGTTTTACAATTTTACTTTTTCTGTATTCAATTAAAAGTTTTGAAATGCAGGTAAAGAATTCTTCAATTCTAGATATTGGAAGGTCTGAAATAAACTTATTATGTTCTTTAGTAACAATTAAGTCATGAAATCCAGGAGATATTTTTTTAGTATAGAAATTGTTTTCTAAAAAATCTTTTTTTGGAGTATTTTCTTCAAATACAGGAAACTTATTGGGAATAACAATTGTAGTCCACTTTTTTTCTTTATTTTCTTTGCCTTTATAGAAATAATACTTTGGTTCTTTCTGATCTTTCATCTCGCAAAAAGGGCAATCACCTGATTTCCGAAAATTATTGGGCCTTGCTTTTCTTCCAGGTGATATTATTACCCATTCATTAGACAAGATATTATATCTTAATTCTGTTTCTTCTTTTTTCATACTTGGTATCATAACAAAAAATTGATTTAAAATAAACAGGACATAAAATATAATTTAAAAGAATTTGACATTTAAAAAAGAAAATATATAATTCTAAGTTATAAAACAAATATGTCGTCAGAAANNTAAAAAAGATTTTAATTTTATTAAAAGCTTTGCACAAAAAAAAGAAACTCCATTTCTCTTAATCAACCTTGCAAAAGTATCAAAAAACTATAATCATCTTAAAAAAAGTATTCCTTTTGCCAAAATATATTATGCAATCAAGGCTAACCCTCAAGAAGAAATTTTGAAAACTTTGATAAAGAAAGGTTCTTGTTTTGATGTTGCTACAATTTTTGAACTTAATAAAATTTTATCCCTTGGAGCATCGCCAGAAAAAATAAGCTATGGTAATACTATTAAAAAAGAGCGCGATATTGCTTATGCTTATAAAAAAGGAGTTCGTCTTTTTGCTACCGATTCAATAAGTGATTTAGAAAAAATATCTAGACAAGCAAAAAAATCAAAAGTATTTTTTAGAATTTTGTGTGATGGAAATGGAGCCGACTGGCCACTATCTAAAAAATTTGGTGCTCATCCAGACACAATATTTAATCTTGCTCTAAAGTCAAAGAAAATGGACCTTATTCCCTATGGAATATCTTTTCATGTTGGATCTCAACAAAGAGATATTGGTCAATGGGACAATGCAATTGCTCAATGTAAATATTTATTTGACGCCCTAAAAGAAAAAGGAGTTAAATTAAAAATGATTAATATTGGAGGAGGATTTCCTTCTGACTATCTGAAACCAACAAAAACTCTTGATGCTTACTCAAAAGAAATTACTAGATTCTTAAAAGAGGACTTTGGAGAAAATTTACCAGAAATAATAGTTGAACCAGGAAGGTCAATGGTTGGCGACTGTGGTGTTATCGTTTCGGAGGTTATTATGATTTCTGAAAAATCTGCAACAAGCAACCACAAGTGGATGTATTTGGATATTGGAAAATTTGGTGGATTAATTGAAACAATAGATGAAGCAATAAAATATCCTATTTTCTCGGAAAAAAAATCTACAAAACTTCAAGAATATATCCTTGCTGGTCCCACTTGTGACAGTTATGATATTTTATACGAAAAGTATAAATATAAATTAAGTAGTGATATAAAAGAAGGTGACAAATTGTATATTTTTACTGCTGGTGCATATACAGCAAGTTATAGCTCTATTTGTTTCAATGGAATACCACCATTAAAAACTTACTGTGTCAAAAACTTTAATAGAATTAAGGATATTTCCTCTTGATAAACAAATTAAAGATAGCTTATTTTTGAAAGCTCAATATTTCGTATCTAACATAATTATATTTGTTTTACATTGCTACAATAGTACAACTTGACTACCTTTATCAAAGTTGATACAAGTAAAGAGCACAGAGGTGTAAAATGAAGAGAAACTTGAAAATAGTCTTAATTAAGGAAGTTGATTTCATGAGAGCATGGATTAAACTTCTGGAGCATTGCATTAGGAACGAAAACCTGATTCCCTTTGGGTCTAAAGATGATCCCAAGGCAATAAGGGGAGAAATTTGTTCAAGGGTGGTCCTTGAACAAAGTGCTGTCAAGCAAGTGCTTGATGGAATAAACTATCTTCCCAAATATGGAAAACTATTTCCATTTGGAGCTAGATTCATTGAGCACTACGTCAATGAATATACTCTTCAATATATTGAAGAACAAGCAATGCTCGGGAAGGAAGATAAAAGAAAATTCACTTACACCTACTATGATAGGTTTAAGCGATACCCTGCTTCAAATGGAAAAACCATTGATCAAGTTGATGCCTTAAGAGAGAATCTCAAAAAACAAATTGAAAACAATATCTTTTCAAATAGGCACCAGATGATAACTTGGGTTCCAGAAATTGATACATTCTCTACAGAACCACCTTGCCTTCAAAGGGTCTGGATATCGCTCATTGAAAACAATTCCATTGAAGTTCATCTTGATTGGAGATCAAGAGACCTCTATGGAGCATGGCATGTAAATCTTGTGGCAATCATTAATATGATTAACCGAGACATCGCAAAGCCGAACAATTGCGAGATCGTAAGAATCATTGACTCATGTGATTCTCTTCATATATATAATGGAGATTTCGATCAAGCAAAACTATCTGTAGCATCATTCACTTGATCTACAGTTTTTTTATTTAAAGCTCACCTTTCCTTTTCCCACGATCTTAATATTTTATACACCTGACAGAATACCCATATTCGCCAGAAACATTGCCTTTGTATATATTGCTATCTTTAGCACGAAATGATCTTGCAGAATAAAGATCATCTACTGGATCAGAAAGCCATAAGTTGGCATATTCTCCTTTATATTTAAACTCTCCAGAAATATCTCTACTTCCAGATAAAGTAATATTCAATAATTCTAATGTTTCCTGGGCGTTTGAAGAAACTTCTCTCCATCCAGTTACATCAATTTTTTCTTCCTCCATTCCTAAATATCTTTCTAGTATTTTGAAATCACTATCGCTAGGCAAACTCCATCCTAATGGACAAGCTATTATGGCTGTATTCCAATCATATAATAATCCATGCTCTTCACAATTTTCCACATCATTATTATAGCAGGAAGAATTTCCTGTAATATAATTTAAGTTTTTAGTCATCCAGCATTGAGATCCAATTAAAACTGTAGGATAAGATTTTCCATCTCTTTCATCAATTAGTTCCTCTCCACAATTCCAGGTAACCACCACTTCTGGCTCTTCAACAACCTCTTCTTCTGGAGGAAGAACATTTTCATTTTCCTGCACAATTTCTGGTTCTACTTCTAAAGAAGAAAATGGCCCAATTTTTTGAATAAATGCAAATGCTATTGAAAAAATTAGAAGAGCAATTACAATAACAACTATTGGAGTAATAATTTTTTTAGAATTATTTTCCTCTGAATCATCTATAATCCTTTCTTCTTTAAAAACTTCTTTTCGTCGCATATTGATAGAGGACTTTTCTTGTTTTAAATTCTCGTTTAAATTATTACTTTCTTTTTGGATAGAATTAATTTCATTATTCAAAGCATTAGAAAAATAATCAATTGGTTTAACTTCTTTTCCTTCTACAGCAGAAAAGGAAGCATCAATATCTTCCTTACTCCAACCAACACTCAAAAGATTGTTTGTAATCTCTTCTCGTTGTTTTCCTATCTCTATACATTTTTTAATATAATCATTTAATCTTTCGTTTGCCATATTTTGTCTAGTTATCCTTTTAATGATTATATTTTATCATTATTTATATATNNNTTTTTTAATTTCTTTTTTCTTTATTAATTTAAGTGTATTAAATATTGGAAACCAATACATAGTAGAGAATATTGAAAAAATTGAAAATACAGAAGTTGCAATAATATTAGGTGCCTTAGTTTTTGACGATAGATTAAGCTATATAGTTATGGACCGAGCCGATACAGCAATTGAATTATATAACAATCAAAAAGTTAATAAGATATTAGTAAGTGGCGACCATGGGAAAAAAGATTATGATGAAGTTAATGCAATTAAAAATTATCTCTTAGAAAAAGGTATTCCTAGTGATGATATTTTCTTAGACCATGCTGGCTTTGATACGTATGATTCAATGTACAGAGCTCAATATGTCTTTGGAATAAATTCAGCAATAATATGTACACAAAAATTTCATTTGGGAAGAGCATTGTATATAGCTAGGGAATTAGGAATTGATGCCTATGGCATCCCCGCAGATAAAAGATTGTATGACAAAGAAATTTACAATAATACCAGAGAATTATTTGCTAGAGTAAAAGCATGGTTTGATATAAAATTAAAATCTTTGCCTAAATTTTTAGGAGAAAAAATACCAATAACTGGAAATAGTCAAAAAAGCTGGGACATTAAAATAATAGAAGATGAATTTATTAATAATTTAGTTTCTTCAGCAATAGAACAAACAAAACAAAGTGTAACCTACGATCATTCTTATTTTCAAATTGATTATCCTAATGGAGATGTCCCATCAAACAAAGGAGTATGCACTGATGTAATAATAAGAGCTTATCGATCAGTAGGAATTGATTTACAAAAAGAAGTTCACGAAGATATGAAAGCAAATTTTCATCTTTATCCTTCAAAATGGGGACTAACCTCTCCTGATACAAATATTGACCATCGTCGAGTTCCTAATCTTCAAGTGTTTTTTAGTCGCTTTGGAGAAGAATTAGAAATATCTGAAAATCCAGATAGTTACTTACCTGGAGATATTGTAACGTGGGATCTAGGAAGAGGAATCACTCATATTGGAATAGTAAGTAATCACTATCAAAAAGAAATTCCACTAATTGTTCATAATATTGGTGCTGGACCAAAATTAGAAAATATGCTTTTTAATTTTGAAATAACAGGCCATTATAGATATAAAAAATAAGGCCATTATATATAAAAAACACGCCCATCTCGTGGAATAGCTACGGTTTAAATAATGCTTACTTTCTTTAATCTCTTTAATCAACTTAAAAATCTTAAAGAGAGAGAATTATAAACCTGTAGCCATCCCAAAAGATGGGCGCGTTGTCTATTTTTACACAATTGTTAAAGCTAAAGAGTGAAACCAGGAAACCAAATATCTGATTTAAACTACAAACCGATCTATCCATTTACTTTAACACTAATTTTATTCTTTTGAGCTTCTGGTTTTTTAGGAATTTTAATAGTTAATGTTCCGTGCTTTGCAGAAGCTTCAATGTTCTCAACATCGCAACCATTGGGCAATTCAAAGGCTCTGCGAAATTCACCGAATTCTCTTTCAGCCCGATACCAGTCCTCGCCTTCTTGCTCTTCTTCCTTTTCAACTGAGCCACTTATAACTATCGCATCAGCATCAGCTTCTATGTTGATCTTTTCAGGATCAACCCCAGGCACATTCATCTTAATCTTTATCTCTTTATCGTTTTCTGATACATCTGCTTTTGGCCACCAACCATCAAAAGCATTTCTATCCATTAATGATTGCCCAAAAATAGATGGCATTCTGAACCAAGGATCATCAAAAAATCTATTCATCAACTCTTGAAAGTTACTCAAACCTTGTTCATATGGAGTTATTTCTTTTGAATCTGGTTTTCTTTTAGTAATAGATAATTTTTTCATAAGCGTTTTTTTATTATTTTTTAATTTATTTCGACCTTTAATTATTTCCTTTGGCTTCCCAGTTTCTACAATCTCTAGCGAATAATATATCAACACCTCCTCAAAATCACACCTTTCCCTCTCAATATATCTAACAACTTAAAAGCAAAAAGGTTTCATCCTTTAGAGCCATATAAAAAACGGGGCTTAGTATATTTATAGGCAACATCGCCATAATGAATCATGTCTTTTAAATATGGATGGTTTTTTAATTTTTTTCTGCCCCGAGAAAGAATAATTTTAACCGCATTGGGACTTTTGCCCATTATTCGGCCAATATCCTTAATAGGCGTATCTTTTCTGTAATACATTAAAATGGCATCTCGTTCATTATGTGATAAGTTTTGAACTGCTCGCCACAGATTGGCGGCCGCTATTTTTCTTTCAACTTGTTGATCTACTGTAATTTCATCAGGAATCTCTGTCAGCTCATTTAAACTAACTATTGACTTTGTTTTTTTTAAAATAATTAATCAGCACATTTTTAGCAATAGTTAACAAATAAGTTCTGTAAGCATAGCCCCGTTGCCTAAATTTATCCAAATGTTGGAATGCTCGCATAAACACTTCTTGCGTCAAGTCCTCAGCTACTTCATAATTATGCCCAACTCGATACCAGATATAATTAAAAACATCTTTAGCATATTTTCTATAAACTAAATCATATTTTTTCGGATCTTTTTTGGCGTCTTCAATTAATTTTATATCTGATTTTTCCATAATTATTTTACATCAGCATCGGCCAATTTGTAACAACAATAACTAAAACAAGCGAAACATCGCTAAGATAATCTGAATAACAGCTTAGTTCGCACATGTTTATTCTTTAAGTTCTTCTAATCTAACTTTTACTTCTTTCTCTTCACCTTTATGTAATACTTTGAGAGTAATTTCATCTCCAGGTTTAAATTTAGCAATTGCTTTCATTAGTGGATAATTTTGATCAATCTTTTCACCATTAACTTCTAAAATAATATCATTTTCTACCAAACCCGCCTTATCAGCTGGACTACCAGGAATTACAGCTAAATCAGTTCTTTCCTCGCCACGAATTATTAGGGCTCCATAATCAACATCTAATTTATTTGATTCGGCAATTGATTTATTAATCATTATATAACGAACACCAAGCCATGGTTTGATAATTTTGCCATATTCTTTTACGCTTTCTATGCTATTTTTAACTTCATTAATTGGAATAGCAAAACCAATATTTTGTGCATCTTGAGCAATAGCAGTATTAATACCAATCACCTGACCAGCCAAATTCAAAAGAGGTCCGCCAGAATTACCATGGTTAATTGAAGCATCTGTTTGAATTACACCAACTAAATGTTCACTACCAAAACCAAAACTGCTAGCAGTTATTGAACGAGACAAACCGGAAATAACGCCAACAGAAACTGTATTTCTAAATTCTCCCAGGGCGTTACCAATGGCAATCACTGTTTGGCCAACTTTAAGTTCGTCACTATCCCCAAGATCAATAGTTGGAAAATCTTTGCCTTCAATTTTTAATACTGCAAAATCAGTAGTCGGATCGCGAGCTACTACTTCAGCATCATATTTACTCTCATCATTCATCATCACCGTGTATTCTGCTTCTTCATCTGCTACCACGTGCTTATTGGTGACAATATATCCGTCAGAAGTAATAATAAACCCGGTACCACCTCCAATTTCTCGCTCTTCAGTACCGTTTTGTCTATATTGCGGAATTCCAAAATTAAAAAAATCATCGCCAAAAAAACGATTGAAAAAATCGTCATCTCCAAAAGGATTAAAATAATATTCTTCTATTTTAGGTAAGTTTTTAGTGATAATAATACTAACTACGGCTGGCGAAACTTTTTCAACCACAGAAACAACGTCCGATTCCTCGTTAACTTTGACAATATTGCGATCTTGCAACAGATTCAATTCATCTGTTTTTTGAGACAATGAACCTGCCCAAAATCCCACAGCTCCAGCAACAATTGAGCTGAAAACAATCGAACAAATTAAAGTTATAAAAAATAGTTTTTTGTTTTGTTTGTCCATATGCTTTTATTTTAATAAATTTTTAAAACTTCTTCAAGAACATATTTTATTAATAATAAGATAATAGAGTTGATTATAAAAGTAATCTGTCCCCCAAAAAGTAGATGCGAAATAGTGTCCACTTTTTGAGATACAACATATATGGCTCTTTCTTCGCTGAGTATAAAACTCATCATTCTTTGTCTGACTCGCTTTGTGCAAACTTTTGTTTAAAGATTTTTTGGTATAAATTATTTTTCTATCTCAAGTAGCCATTTCCATAGCGGCTTAAATTTCACGATCTTACCGTTTTTTTCCACTTCGCGTTCGTCGTCCCATGTAAGCACCGTCAAATTATCTACTTTCAACTCATCACCAGCTTCTATAAGAGATTTCACTTCTCGCTGTTCGACATCAGAGCTTCTTACATCATAACAAACCTGAATTAATTTAGATATTTCATGACCATTCATAATAGCAAAATCAACTTCCCGGCCATTACGAGTCTTGTAATAGAATAATTCTCTATTCGGCTCAAAACCTCTTTTTACAAATTCGGTGAAAACTAAATTCTCCATAAGTTTTCCATTGTCAGAAGAATGTTGAACAGCTTTAGAGGCAACGAAACCATTATCAACCGTGTAAATCTTTTTAGGCGAGCGAAGACGTTCACCAGCTTTGGCAGAGAAGCCGGAAAGAGAAAATATAATATATGCTTCCTCGAGATACTTCAGATATCTTTCCAGTGTTACGTCACTTTTGAATTTCAAAATGTTCGCAATCTTCCGGAAACTGTATTGGTTGGAAACATTATTTATCAAGTACGAACCAAGCTGGTCTATCTGTTCGGAAAATCTGACTTTGTGACGCTTTACCACATCTTTGAAAAGCAATGAATCAAATAGCACGTCCAAATATCCTCGCGGATGCTGATTTTTTGTAACCACTTCGGGGAAACCACCAAACGTCATATATTGTTCCAATAATTTCAAAAGTTCAGGTTTCTGATCGAGATTAGAGAAATTTTTAGCTTTTAGAAATTCCTGAAAATCAAACGGCAATATTTCTATCGGTAAATGTCGACCGGTCAAATGCGTTGCAAGCTCCATGGAAAGAAGATTAGCATTTGATCCGGTCAAAACAAGATTATAGCCTTGGCGGTGCAGACGGTTAGCAAATAATTCCCAACCTTTCAAATTTTGTATTTCGTCAAACAAAACAAATTTAGTCTCTCCGTAAAATTTATGCAGTTCGTCAACAAGCTCATATAAATCCAGTTTTTCTCCCACCAATACCGGGTCATCAAAATTGAAGTAAAGAAAAGATTTACCCTTAAGTAACATGAGAGAAAATACCGATTTACCAGCACGGCGCGGTCCGAGCACTACTTTTATCAAAGGCGAGGACATCAATTCAGAGCCTTTAACCGCCTTAGTTCTGTCCACATATTTTAAACGAGACAGAGATTCTTTTTCCTGGCTTTGCTTGGCTATTACCTCTTTTATTAATCCTTTTTGCATAGTATTTTAAGTATATTAAGCATTATTTGCCTTTTTTGCTTATTACAAGTATTATAATATGCATAAGAGAGAAATGCAAGATTTGCGGTCTTATATGATAGTAATATTATAATGTCCTAGCAACAACTTAGTATATAAAAAGGAAAAAGACTTCTTATTTGATCCATTCTTTCTTCCTTCGAGACCTCAAAGAGAGATAGATGTTCAATTAATTGCCATTACTAGAAAGAAATCAGATTGGAAACCACCAATTGATTATCCATGGAGAAGTTTCTGATTAATATTAATAAAGAAAGGATATGCAAAGAGAAGAACACAATTAAGGTAGGACATTTCTAAATTGCCTTTATAGTATGCCTGTTATTTCTCAAGAGGTCGATTAGAAATTTTAACAATTCTATCAAAATTATCATCCGGAGCGGACTTAACTCGATGTTTGAATCCACACTTGGTGCAGCGGTAATAAATGATATATTTATCATTTTTAACTTCAACACCGATAGGCTCCATCAAACCACCGCATTCGGACTTTCTATCGCCCGGATTAATATCAACATGCTTAGACCACAAACATTGAGGGCAATGATCAGTATATCCCTTGCCTTCTATTTTGTTGCCGCATTTTTCGCAGACAAAATCCTCTACACGTTTTTGAAATATCTTTTCTTGCACAAAATCACCTCCTTATTATTTTGACTTCTTTCCGAGATCATACTATTAAACCCCTATTTGTCAAATTACCCAGTAATGTATATTAGTATATATATCNNTATGTATTAATAATAATTAATGCATAATAATTGTTAGATATTTAATAAATAATAAAAAGCTACTTCGGACCAATCCTTGCTTATTAGAAAGTTGCTAATTTAATTTTTATTTTAAAAATTTTATAGAGCCTATCATGTCTTTAAACAAGGTAAGCTTCTTTGAATCTCCTTCGGATAATCCTTGCCCTTCCAGTATTTTTTCGGATTGAATGTGAAAATCTGATACTAAACTTTCATAACTTTTCTCCAGAAATGAATTACAAACACTTTCACTAAAATCTGGTAACTCTAAACTAAAATTTAATCCCTTATAAGGAGAGTCACTATCATTATTAAGATAAATTAAAACAATTGCATCACAGGCACCCTCATAAGTGCTAAGAACTGTTTCTAGAACAACCTCTTTTCCACCTATCTCTAGTACTCTACAATCTCTTTCATATGGAGCCTTATATTCCAAACACCTCTCCTTAAGACTTCCTTCTCCTTTCCAATCTCCAAAAACATAAAGAGGAAAAGTATGATCACCCTCATAATCCTTCGTATATGCTTTTAAGCTAAGTCCTTTTCTTGAATATGTTTCGCGATCTTTAAAAGGAAACTGAATAATCTCTCCCTTGCGTCCTTGATCTATGCCCAAATAATAGGGAGTGCCAAAAGCTTCTATGAATTCTTCAGACAATGTAAGTTCAATTCCTAGATTGCTTTTTATAGCAGACTCCCAATCACCTTCTAGTTCTGCATAACAACTATTTCTTTTAACTTGGTTATTTATTACACCACAAAAACTACTAGATTTTTCATTTAGAGCCATCATTAAATAACAATCATCTCTTGTATTCTTTGTTTCCATATTTTTACAAACGGACTCTAAATAATAAATATGAGAACCTCCATATAATTCAAATTTACCTGCATAATGCATCTCCAAAATATCTAAATAACAATTGTCTCTTTCTGAATAATCTTTAATTTGATCACAGGCTGATAAATTACCGTTTTGCTTAGCAACAGAAATAAAACATTCATTTTTTTCAAAATCATTTTTTAATTTTTCACAAAAAGAAATATCTTTTAATTTATCTACTTCATAATCTTCTTCATTAAAATTATTTTTATTTTCTGCATTTAAATCACCTACCTCTTCTTCGGGTATTGTGAATTTTTCTTCTATTTTAGCATGCTCGCTTTCTTGACTAGAAAATAAAAAGTTTGCCCCTGCTAGTACTATTACAATTAAAAATAATGATAATCCTATTATTGCTTGCTTATTCATATATTTAATTTAATTATGATAATATTATTGTACCACAAAACAAAATCATTTCAATCTAAGAAATGATTCTGCTCTGTTCCCCCTTGTTAGCAGATTCAAAGCTGTTAATTGAAAAACAAGAAGAGTATGTTTGGATATTTTTATGGCAAATTAAAATATAACTTTAAATTAATACTGTTATTTTTTTATTTTATCAACTAAATTAACATTTTTGCTTGATTAATTATTTTTTATCTTCTTTTAATTTAAAAATAGCACCGCGACAAAGAAAGCTCTTAAAATCATTGATACTGTTGTATATTCTCAAAATAAAAAAATAAAGAAGATTATTACGAACTTTAATATTAGTTATCAGATTTAATAATATCATAATCGAAAAAATAGACCTGACGTTTTTCTTGTTTAGAATTATCATAAGGACTAATTATGTATATTAAAGAATTTTCTTCTTCATTATAATTACAACTAATAAGGTCTATCCTATCATCTACGTCTAATAATTCGCGCTTCTTTTTAAAATTAGGCATTTCATAAATCACCACACTTCTTACGCCATGCATTGCACTACTTGCACAATAATAAAAATATTTGTTATCATTTGTGGTGCCATAAAAAATAGGTGAATCTAATTCTTTTATAACCTTATTTTCTTCAGTGTCATATATTTTTAAGCCGTGAAAATCATACTTAACTGTCTCATAAGCCAAATATTTTCCTTCATATAAAAATTTAGGATTAAAATATTTAGCTTCTTCAAAAACATTATTCCCGAAACCAAAACTTGGATCACTTTCTAATAAAAATTTATTATTATCATTAAACAAAACGACATATGTTCGACCATCCTCCTCCTCGATTGTAAAAGCTGTCAAATTACCATATTCTGCTATATCTTTTTCGGATAAGTCCTTTTTTATCTTGTCTAAATTATCTATTTCTTCGAATGTTAAATTATCTTCCATCGGAATCAAAACTTGACGTAACAAAAGAAAGCTACCTAAAATAACAACGACTAGAATAATTAATATTATTTTTCTGTTTCGATTCATATATTTTATCTAATACTATCATTGTACCACAAAACAAAACCATTTCAATCTAAGAAATGGTTCTACTTTGCTCGCATGGTAAAAGAATCTCAGAACTTTTGATTGGATAGAAACAATTGGAAACTTAGAAATAACAAATAAAGAAATTACTCATTTACTATTACTAGTTTATTGCTTAGCTAACTTATTAAAAAATCAACAATTACTACAGAGCCAAAATTTAATATTATTTAATTTGGGATTGCCACCAACAAGGAAAATCAATATAGCGCTTTGTTTGTACTGGATTATTTGGGTCCCAAATTGTAAGAGATAATCCTGGAAACTCACTTGATTTATTGTTCAATATTCCATTTATAGACCAATTGAAAGATTCTAGTTTATTACTAACAAGAAAAGCTTCGACTTCTTCGCTTAATTTGGAATGAAAATCATCATCATAAGAATACCAAATTGTTCCTGGCTCAAACATTTCGTAATAATAAGTTCCATCAGGTTGTGGTGTTGCAATTATGATATTTTTTTATCATTTCCATCTACATCACCTATCCAAACTTTTCCAGGATCAAAACCATCTAATCTAGGAATAAAATTAGATGAATTATTTTTTGAATCACTTAATGATAAATTGTCACTAATATCTTCTTTTTTGTCACTTAACTTTGTTTCGTCCTCATTTGACACTATTGAACATTGAAAAACTAAAAAAGATAAAACAAATAAAAGAATAAAGTTTAAAGTAATTAAAACTATTTTTATATTTTGATTCATATATCCCAATTTATTTAATTATAGCAACGATATTATAACATAAAACAAAATTTCAATCAAATGAATGTATGCGTCCATATCATTCT
>DDMA01000013.1 GCA_002340425.1 Patescibacteria group bacterium UBA2558
AAGAAATCAATCGTATGGAGATGCGTCAGCAGATTGGAAAACACCGGTTTGTTTTGTACCGCTTCCACTATACTTGAAGATACGCTTAAAGAGAAAATTGTAGAAGCCATCAATGTAGCGGTCAGCGGAAAAAACTCTTTTCTGGCTATACTGAAAAAGAATATTGAAACCGTATTAAGCGAGGATTTGGATGAGAGTACAGCAGATATTGATAAAAGGCTGGAAGAACTCCAAACCGAGTTGATCCAAAAAGCAAATTTAAAGGAAGAATACAATAATATTGTCAATGAGATTTACCGACTACGGGATTTAAAGCAAGAAACCCTTTCAAGAAACGCTCTCCGTCAAGATAAGCGGGATCGGATAGCTGAGATGACGGACTTTCTTAACACGCAAACCGGTGATATTACGGAGTTCGATGATAAACTGGTTAGAAAACTAGTTGAAAAAGCAACGGTATATGATGACAGGTTAGTGGTGGAGTTCAAGTCTGGGTTAGAAATTAATGTGCATCCATAGTTGTAAACTATGACTAAGAATAAATATTAGATATTACTTATGACTACGATTTTTGTGATAGTATTTTTTAAGTAGACTAAGATGAAAGGAAGAGAGTTATGAAAACATCTGTTATAGGTTACCCAAGAATTGGAACTTTAAGAGAGTTAAAATTTGCGGTAGAGAAATATTTAAAAAAAGAACTGACGAAAGAAGAACTGCAGGCTATAGCCTCTAAGTTGAGAGAAGAAAATTGGAAAGTTCAAAAAAACAACGGAATTGATTTTATAACTTCAAATGATTTCTCATTTTATGATAATCTATTGGATACTGCTGTTTTATTGAATATCGTCCCAAATCGATACAGACAACTCAAATTGGATGCCTTAGACGAGTATTTTGCTATGGCGAGAGGCTATCAGGGAGATAAGGGTGATGTAAAGGCTTTGCCCATGAAAAAATGGTTTAATACAAATTACCATTATATAGTGCCTGAAATTGATGACGATACCGAAGTTTTACTTGTAGGGTCAAAGCCATTTGATGAGTATGTGGAAGCAAAAAATTGCGGAATTGAAACAAAGAGTGCTATTATTGGAGCTTTCACCTTTTTAAAGCTTGTTAAATTTACAGGTAAAAGAACGGTTGAGGATTCTATAGCTGATATTGCTCGTGCATATTCAGATATTCTGAATAAATTTAGTGTTTTGGGTGCCGGGTGGGTTCAGTTTGACGAGCCAGCTCTTTGTATGGATTTATCTGAAGAGGATATAGTTCTTTTTAGCAAAATTTACGAGAGAATTCTTTCAGAAAAGAAAAATACGAAGGTGCTTTTGCAAACTTATTTTGGTGATATAAGAGATTGTTATAATAAAGTTGTTACTATGCCGTTTGACGGAATCGGTCTTGATTTTGTCGAAGGAAAAAAGACATTGGAACTTGTGAAGAGTTTCGGATTTTCGGAGAATAAAACGCTTTTTGCAGGCGTTGTCAATGGAAAGAACATTTGGAGAAACAACTATTCTAATACTGTGAATTTGATCAGAGAATTGGGTGAATACTGCAATGAGATTGTATTAAGTACATCTTGTTCTCTTATTCATGTCCCATATACTCTAAAAAATGAGAGCAGCCTTTTTCAGGAGTATAAAAAACATCTTGCTTTTGCTGAGGAAAAGTTAACGGAATTGTCAGAACTGAAAAAAATACTATCATGCAGCGATCCTGCTTCAACGGAGGAATATGTTGATAATCAAAAGCTTTTTAATTTACCAAGGAATTGTGAAAATACAGCTGTTCAGTCAGCTGTTTCCGGGCTATCAAAAGATGATTTTATCCGGTATCCTGATTCTGGAGAACGCGAAAAAATCCAAAAAGCAGTATTCAATTTACCATTACTTCCAACAACAACAATCGGTTCATTTCCACAGACAGCAGATGTAAAAACAAATAGATCTAATTATAAGAAAGGAAAAATTTCTTTCGAGGAATATGTAACCTTTAACAAGAAAAAAATTGCAGAATGGATTGAGCTGCAAGAAAAGATAGGTCTTGATCTCTTGGTTCATGGAGAGTTTGAGCGTAATGATATGGTTGAATATTTTGGAGAGAATCTTGATGGATTTTTATTTACTGAGAAAGGCTGGGTTCAGTCTTATGGTACAAGATGTGTAAAGCCGCCAATAATATGGGGTGATATTTCTCGTTCTAAGCCAATAACTATTGATTATTCTGTTTATGCACAATCTCTTACATCAAAATATGTAAAGGGAATGTTAACAGGTCCAGTAACGATTTTAAATTGGTCATTTCCACGTGAGGATATATCCTTGAAAGATTGTGTATTCCAAATTGCCCTTGCTATAAGAGGAGAAGTCCTTGATCTTGAAGCAAATGGAATTAAGGTTATTCAAATTGATGAAGCAGCACTTAGAGAAAAATTGCCTCTTAGAAAAAGTGACTGGCATAGTGAATATCTTGATTGGGCAATCCCTGCTTTCAGATTTACTCATAGTGGTGTAAAAGCTGAAACACAAATTCATACTCATATGTGCTATAGCGAATTTGCAGACATTATTAAAGATATCGATAATATGGATGCTGATGTAATTACTTTTGAAGCAGCACGTTCTGATCTTAGCATTATTAAAACAATAAGGGAAGGTGGATTTAAAACGGAAGTCGGTCCTGGTGTTTATGATATTCATTCGCCAAGGATTCCAAGTGTTTTGGAAATTAAGGAAGCACTTTTTAAGATGCTTGAAGAAATACCAGGGAATAAGTTATGGGTTAATCCTGATTGTGGACTTAAAACAAGAGGAAATGAAGAGACTATTTCTAGTCTTGAAAACTTAGTTATTGCAGCAAAGGAAATCAGAAAGAGTTTGTCAGAATGAAAACATGCGAACTATTTAAAGTGAAAAGAGTTCTGTCCTTTGAAATATTTCCTCCAAAAAGGACAGACTCTGTTAATATAATTTATGATACTATTGAAAAATTAAAAGGAATTAACCCAGATTTTATTAGTGTCACATATGGTGCGGGAGGAAGTGAAAGTAGTAGTAATACATTAAAAATAGCATCTGATATTAAAAATAAATACGGTCTTGAAAGTGTTGCACATCTTCCTTGTATTAATCTTACAAAAGGTGAAGTTCTTAAAATGTTAGATGATTTCAAAAAGGCTGGAATTGAAAATATTCTCGCACTGAGAGGGGATGTTAATCCTAGTTTTAGTCCGAAGAATGATTTTAAATTTGCTAGCGACTTGATTTCATTTATAAAAGAACATGGAGATTTTAATATAATAGCAGCTTGTTATCCGGAAGGCCATTTTGAAAGTCCTTCAATAATTGATGATATCCGCAATCTAAAACGCAAAGTGGATGCAGGCGCAAATCAACTGATAACACAGTTGTTCTTTGATAATAATTATTTCTATTCATTCATGGAACGGGCTGCTATTGCAGGTATCAACATTCCTATTGAGGCGGGTATTATGCCCGTTGTGAACAAGAAGCAGATTGAAAGAATAGTTGCCCTTTGCAGAGTAAACCTCCCTAAAAAATTCCTCGCTATTATGAATAGATATGAGAACAATCCGGAAGCCTTAAGAGATGCTGGAATTGCCTATGCTGTTGACCAGATAATTGATTTGATAGCACAGGGAGTCGATGGAATACACCTATACACAATGAACAATCCATACATTGCTCATAGAATATATGAAGCAATAAATACGTTGCTTGTTGCATGAATGATGCCTCTGCTTAATTGGAAGCAGAGGCATTTATATTGACTCTATACTATATCCATATTCGCAAATCCACTTTTTTAATTTTGAAATATACTCAATGGCCAATGGACTGAGATGAGTCTTTTCGTTTGCAATCCAGCCAATACGCATTCGTTCATCTGTTATAAGTGGCACGGAAATAATATTATTCCCGTTGAGATCCCTGCTCAAAACACCTGAGCAGATGGTGTATCCGTTTAACCCTATCAGTAAGTTGAAAAGAGTGGCACGGTCGCTGACATAAATTGTTTTCTTTCTGGGAATAGTACTAAGGAGTTCTTCTGAAAAATAAAAAGAATTATAGGTTCCTTGTTCGAAAGCAAGAAACGGGTAATTATTTAAGTCTTCCAGAGTAACTGTTTCATTCTTGGCGAGAGGATGCTTCGAGCTGATAAAAACGTGAGGATCAGCTTCAAAAAGAAGATTAAATACCAAATGGTTCTCCTTTAGTATTTTATTAAGGACTTTCTCATTAAAATTACTTAAATATATAATTCCGAGCTCACTTCGTAGATTTTTCACATCTTCAATAATTTCGTACGTTCTTGTCTCACGAAGGGTAAATTCATATTCATCAATATCCAAATCCAAAAGCAATTCAACAAATGCGTTGACAGCAAAAGCATAATGTTGGGTAGATATTGAGCAAAGTTTTTTCGAAGGTTTCTTTCCCATATATCGCTGTTCCATAAGTTCCGTTTGTTCTATGATCTGTCGTGCATAAGAGAGAAATTCAGCGCCATCATCTGACAAAGAAATCCCTTTTGCTGTGCGGTAAAATATTTCTATCCCAAGTTCTTTTTCAAGATCTTTAACAGCCACTGAAAGACTAGGCTGTGTAATAAATAGTTGTTTGGCGGCTTCGGTAATTGAACCACATTCGACGATTTTAATAATATATTTTAGTTGTTGGAGTGTCATAGCATCACCTTGCCATAGTTTTTTTCTATAATTATATGCTATAANNCATAATTTGCAGTGTTATAGTACGGGAGGGGAAAAGGATTATCTATGAATAAAACTGTTTTAATTACAGGAGCTTCAAGAGGAATTGGAAGGGAAATAGCAAAGCTCTTTGCCGCTAATGATTATAATGTTGCAATTAATTATTTCAAAAGTGAAGAAGAGGCAGAAAAATTGTATCTTCATCTGCGTGATGAAGGATATAGTGTTATTAAAGTACAGGGGGATGTAAGTAACAGAATTCAGGTCGATAGTATGATGAATATAATATATAATCGTTTCGGCGATATTGATGTTCTAGTAAATAATGCCGGAGTTGCACAACAAAAACTATTTACTGATATATCTGAGGATGATTGGGATTGGATGTTTAATGTTAATATTAAAGGGATGTTTAATTGCTGCCAAGCTGTATTACCAAAGATGATAAATAATAAGCGGGGAGAAATAATTAATATTTCGTAGCCCTAATGGTGGATTTGTGGTTTAGATATTAGAATCATAGATTCAATAAAATAGATTGACACAATATATTGTATGTGATAATATAATCACAACTAAATATTG
>DDMA01000017.1:0-5937 GCA_002340425.1 Patescibacteria group bacterium UBA2558
AAATAGCAGAAAGAATCGGACGAAGTCCATCGACGATATCTCGAGAAATCGATACTCAAACAAAATACAGATGGTGCTATTCAGCTGAGAAGGGAGAGAAAATATCTAAAGAAAAGAAAAAGAAAACTGGTCGGAAAAAGAAGCTTGAGGTTAACGATACACTTCTTGAATATGTTCATTCAAAATTAAAGATTGAATGGTCTCCCGAAGAAATTGCGGAAAGGATTAAAAAAGAGTATCCTTTAGATACAAGTATGAGAATATCTCATGAAACAATCTATCAATATCTCTACTGCCTTCCGAAAGGAGAATTAAAAAAGGAATTAATGAAAGGGTTAAGACAAGAACGAAAGCGAAGACTCTCTCGAGCCGCTATTCACTCTCGTAGACAGAGAATTGAAGATGCTATCTCAATTTCTGAGAGACCAAAAGAAACAGAAGGCCGAACTATTCCTGGCCACTGGGAGGGTGATTTAATTGTTGGGAAGGGACATAAGAGTGCAATTGGAACACTAGTTGAGAGAACGACGAGACTAACGCTTCTTGTTTCCTTAAAGGAGAAAGATGCTTTAGCCGTTAGAACGGCTTTCGCTAAAGCTTTTAAACGTATCCCTAAACAATTCAAGAAAACATTAACATATGATCGAGGATTAGAAATGTCCGAACACAAGCTTTTTTCCGAAGAAACAAAAATTCAAGTCTTTTTTGCTGATCCCTATTCTCCTTGGCAAAGAGGAACCAACGAGAATACCAATGGATTAATCCGTCAGTATTTTCCTAAAGGAACTGATTTTCATAAAGTTTCTTTAGGAGAAATACGAGAAGTAGAAAGGCGACTCAATAGCCGTCCCAGAAAAGTATTAGAATACATGACGCCATCAGAAAGTTTTTACGAATTAACTACCGATCAAAAAATTGCACTAGAATCTTGAATCCACCGTGCACAAAAAAACAGCTGTTGAGCTGTTAATGTTATTCCTTTTTTTGAATGATTGCTTGATTATCAAACCTTAAATCAATATATTTTACATTTATTCCCTCTCTTACTTGGTCGTCATTCTCTAAAACAGCTTTTAATTTCTCAACTTGCCAAGAAATATCCTGTCTTAAATCAAACAAAATAAAAAAATTAGTTGTATTAACTCTTAATTTGTCATCAAAGATAACATAGCTTGAAATATTAATTTCTTCTTTAGATAATCCNNGAATAAAACTACCATTTTTATCAACTAAAAGTCTTTCATTATTATAATCCCATAAAGCAAATGGTTTTTTTTCAACAATTTCTAAAGATATACCGTTAGGAAAATTCTTTTTGATTGATATCTTTTCTATTTCAGGCATCGCTTCTTTAATTTGATTTATTTTTCCATCAAAAGACAAAAATATACTTTCTGTAATAATATCCATTCCCATTATAGAAAATGAGGTCTTTATTTTCTCATTAGCTATTCTTTCTATTTCTTCGGTTGAGATATTATTGTTGCCACTAACTACTAAATTGTCTATTTGAAATCTAGGAGAAAAAAGTAGAAAACCCAAAGCACTAAGAATAATAATTGAAGAAAAAAGAGAGACCGAAAAAAATAGATTAGAAAAAATGTTTTTTTTCCTTCTTCTAATTATTCTTTTCTTTTGCCTCTTTTTAGTCATAGATGTCTTTTTCTTCTTCTTATTTGTTCAATAATATATGTCAACCAATATTTATTAGATAATACATAGTCCTGTGTTTTAACATATTCTTTTTCAAAACCTCCAAAGCCTTTTTTAAATAAACTGAGTCCTGCCCATGGATGATTTTTTGTTCCTTCAGGAACTACTCCCCAAAAATTATATAACTTACAACTCCTATCTTTAGCTTCTTTAATTGCTTCCCATTGTAATAAGTATGAGACAGGTACTTTAGGATACTTTAACGATGACGCACCTTGATGATAAAAACCAATTCCTGAATAATAAACAATAATTGCTGAGGAAACAACTTCTCCTCTGTATTTACCAGAAAATATTAAAATTTGATTATCATTTTTGAAAGCATCAACTTCTTTTTTCAAATAATCATTAGAAAAAGGTGTAAATGATTGTCTTTCAGCTGTCTCTAGATAAAGTTTCTCAAAGTCATTTAACATTTCATCACTTACCCCTTTAGTTATTTCAATGTCTTCATTTTTCTCTGCTTGCTTAATTAAGTATCTTGTTGTTTTCCTCATCCCCTTCAATATATCTTCTTCGCTTAAAGATATATCTAGTTCCCATGTCAATTCTGGATGCATATGAATTGGTGCCTTTCTAAATCCTATGTCTTTGAAAATATTACTATCACTTACTTCAAGTATAGGACTAAAACGGATAAAATTAACATTTTCTGTTTTTGCTAAATCTTTTAATTTTTCTAAGATGCCTTTAATTATTTCTTTTTTGTCTCCTAACGCGATTAGTGGCCCATGAGGGACAAAAAGAAAAGAGCCCCTTCTCGCTTTAATTTTTAATACCTGCGCGATTGCTACTAATTGTTCATTTTCAAATATACCAAATCTCCAAACCTTGTCTCCCATTGATTGATTAAAAATTCCCCAGTTCCATGATTGACAAAACGTTTTTTGAACACACTCAGAGGCAAAATCTTCCCATCTTTTTTTATCATCAATTTCTCTAATAATCATTCTATCATTGTTTTAATAAAGTTATCTCTATTTTTCATAAAAGAATTAATATATGCTATGGCCTCCATCTGCTCAACAATGTTATTGCTTAATTCCATTGCACAAAGATCAGAAAAATAATTAACTGGATAATTCTTTAGATAATCAAGTTCTGTATGATTATCTAATCTGTGACTATCATATCTTAATTCTCTTTTTTCAGTATTAACAGAAGAAAAATTATCTTTGACGGCTGATATATGATTACATCTTATCTTAAACTTTGATATTATCTCTACTTCTTTATTATACCTCTCTGTTTCAAGTATTCTTGAATTTTCTAAATGAGACATATCAAGACATATTCCTCCATATTTTCTAACCTCTTCTTCTTCTAGAGGAAAATTGTGAGTATTTTCAATAGAAATTAATTCCCTGTACTCTCTAAGCCATTTTTCGCTTATTGGAAATTCTTTTGAGGAGTGAGTATTGAATATCTGTGTATCATATTTCTTTGCAAAAAAATCAAGCTCTTCTATATCCATATCACTTCTTAGATGAACTATCGGAATTTTTTTAATAGGTGATTCCTCAATTAATTGGTAAAGACTTTTTCTGTCTGGTTTTTCTATCATCGTTGGAAAAACAGCAACTTTTTCTATTCTTAAGTACTCTATTTCTCTAAACTTATCTCTCCAGTTTTCTCCAGTCGTAATTGTAGGATATATGTTCATAGACCAAAACCTGTAATTTCAGAAGCTCTCCTTGCCATTAGCATTTTAGCTTCGTTAAAAGCATCATTTATACAATCCTTTAATGACTGCTCCTGTTTTTCTTTATCCAATTCTGGATTTATTGATATGCTAATAATTTCTGACTTGCCATTAATAACAACACGCACTCCATTTTTTTCTTTTTCAATTATTTCCTTACCTAAAGCATTTTCTAGGTCTTTTATTTTTTTTAAGTCCTTTAATTTATCAAACATATTTTATTTTATTTATCTTATTATTTATTTATTTTGCCTTATATCTTCTAAACAGTCAAATACCCTTTTGGCATCCTCTTTTGATATATTTATATGTGTTGGTAGTAATATTATCTTCTTTGATATTTCTTCCGCCTTCGGACAACTTCCTATCGCATAGCATACTTTATCTAATTCAGTTGACGCGGGAACTACTGGAGAACCACTCCAACCATCATTTATATATATATTATGTTTTTTCAACTTATTGATAACTTTTGCTGGATTATCAACTAATAATGGATATTTTAAATATATATTATTTTCATCAATATCTCCTTTCAAAAATAAATGATTATAATACTGAGCAATTTCTCTTCTATGATTATTGTATTCTTCCAGTTTTTTTAATTGATTAATTGCTAAGTATGCTAATGAACTTGGCATTTTTTTAGGAAAATATTCAGGCAAAATACCACTTCCCTCTTTTTTAGTAACCGCTTTTGATAAGATATTTAAGTTTAGAAAAATTGCTAATAATCCCCTACCAATTTTCATATTATAAGGTGGCAAAATAATTTTATTAAATAATATCGGATGAAGTAATTGTTGTATTGTCCAGAAAACACCGGGGACTTTTATTTCTTTTTGGAAATTAGAAACTCCATCAATCAAAGACTCATTATTTACCGTCACCATTCCTCCATAGACAGAAGAAATTACTTTGTCTCTACCAAAACTAAAAAAAGAAGCATCTCCAAAAGACCCACAAAACTCACCTTTATACATTGCCCCAAGGCAGTGAGCACAATCTTCAATTAAATATACTCCTCTTTTGAGACAAATATCTTTAATTCTATCAATTTCTGCTGGAGAACCAAAAGTATGTTGAATCATTATTGCTCTTGTTTTTGAGGTTATTTTTTTTTCTACATCCTCAACTGATATATTTAAGTCATCATTAATGTCAGCAAAAATAGGAGTTGCGCCAACATATTTAATTGGATTAACTGCTGCATTACATGTAAATGCTTGCATAATAACCTCATCACCAGCACCAATTTTCATTGCTTTCAAAATAGCTATTAATGAACTTCGACCACTATTAAAAGCAAAAGCATTTCTAAATCCAAAATAATTCCTAAACAACCTTTCTAATTTTCTAACTCCATCTTTCTTAGTAGTAAAAATTAACTTGAGAGCCAAAGATACATCATCTTTTTGAGTATTAGGAGATAAAGATATAGAAATTACTTTACTCATATTTTTTAATTAATTTATTTGGCACTCTACTTTCTAAAAGAATAACGCTGTCATTTTTACTATAAAGCTTAATTTGATTATAAATCTTTTCTGCATCGTCAGTAAATATTATATTTTTCATTCCGCAATAATTCGCCCCTCTTAGTATTTCCTTTTTATAATCATTAGTTGTAATAACTGCTAAATCACAAACTTCTCCAATTTTTCTTCCGATTTCATAGTGAGTCGTCTTAGCATCTTTACCTAACTCTATTAAACAAGGCATCACTATGATTTTACTTCCCTTCCATTTCTTTAAGTAATTTAGGTGAGAAATTATTCCATTAAAATTAGAAGAATAAGTTGCATCAATTATATCAAACTCCCCATTTTTTTTAATATTCAAACCGCCCTCTATTTTTAATACTCTATCTTGAATTTCCTCAATAGTCATTCCCAGTTTTTTAGCAACTGCTATCGCGGCTAAAAGATTAGGAATATTAAAAGATCCTTTAATTTTATGCTTTATTTCATCACAACCCTTAGGAGAACAAAGCTTAAAAGAATCATCTTTTACTTCTTCTACCCATAAATCATCTCCGCAATACTTAATGTTAGCTATTTTTGAATTAAAGTTTTCTTTAATATAATTATTACTCCAATTCAAAACAGCTAAACCCTCTGGTGGCAAAGCATCAATCAATTCAAATTTTGCCTTAATAATATTTTCCTGAGAACCAAAAGTTGCTAAATGTTGATTATTTATACCAGTAAGCACTCCTATTTTGGGCATTGCTATTTTAGTAAGTAATTTTATCCCCCCTCTATTATATGCTCCCATTTCACATATAAATATTTCATGGTCCTCCCTCACTTCATTTAGTATACACCTTGATATCCCTATTTCTGAGTTTTCATTTTTTGTTGTCGCAATAACCTTAAAATCATTTTCTAATATAGTTTTAAGATATTCTTTAGTTGAACTTTTGCCATAACTTCCAGTAATTCCAATAACTAAAAGATGGTTTAATGTTTTTCTTTTTTTAATTGCTTTTTTAATAATTCTATTTCTTAGAAGAACAGTAA
>DDMA01000017.1:5981-12597 GCA_002340425.1 Patescibacteria group bacterium UBA2558
GTAAAAATAAAAAAGATTAAAAGGGATAAAAATATTGTTTTTGATGTCTTTTGAGGGAGAATAATTTTTTTTCTAATTATATCTAATGACTCAATTAGATATATTAAAAGTAAAAGATAAAATAAATTAAATTCTAATAATGTTAGAGATAAAATAATAATTTTAATTAAAGGATTAATTATTAATTTTTTACCTTTTGATGTGCTAAAGTGTGCTAAAAATCTTCCAATATGATAATTCTTTAATTGCCATAGATATTCCCAAAACAATAGACTTTTTATCTCCCTAATAATAAACAGGAAAATGAATATATGAAAAATCTCCATTATTTATTTAGATAATTAATTATTATTTCTGAAAGCTCCTCAAAGTTTGTCTTATGTGGATTATGTCCGCAACCTTTAATAATTTTCAGTTCAGAATTAGTTATTTTTGTATTCAAGAAATAAGCATCCTCTATCGGAGTAACTTTGTCTTTTTCTCCCCAAATTATTAAGCATGGATTTTTAATTTCACTTGCTAACGAAGATAGATCTTCTTCTACAACTTTTTTGAAAACATCTTTCATTATTGGATTAGCAGAATAATAATCATAGGTCCCGGAAATAAAATATGCTACTTTTTCAAAAAACTTGTATGCAAAGGAATTTTTTGAAATAATTTTTCCTCCAACCGTAGACAAAAATCTTGATATTTTTTGTCTAACGCTTAATCGATCTCTCCTAATTATCGCGGCATCACAAAAAATTATCTTTCCATGGATATTTCGCATCTTCATAATAATTGCCCCACCGAAAGAGTGTCCCAAAACAGAAGCATCTTTAATTCCAATTTCTTCAATAAACTTATCTACAAAATTAGAATAATCACCAACGTCCCAAGCATTTTCGGGAGGGCTTGTTTTTCCAAAACCAGGCAAGTCAGGAATAATTAACTGAAAACCATTAGGAGCAAGATTTTCAATAATTCTCATCCATGAAAAAGAACCTGCTCCCCAACCATGAAGAATTAAAAGGGGTTCCCCTTCTCCGGCAATTTTATAAAAAACATCAATTCCATTGATATTAACTTTTTTCTCCTTTAATTCGTAAATTGTCATTAATTATCTTTTAATTTCTTTAAAATTAAGATATTTGTGAAGCACTTCTGGTATCGCTATACTTCCGTCTTTTCTTTGATTGTTTTCTAATAAAGGAATTAGTATTCTTGGAGTAGCAAGCCCAGTATTATTTAATGAATGTGCAAACTTAATTTCCCCATTTTTATCTTTATATCTAATTCCCAATCTTCTTGTTTGAAATTCAAAAAAATATGATGAAGAATGCGTCTCTCTATATTTTTCTTGAGAAGGCACCCAACATTCAATATCATATTTTTTAACCTGACCAAGACCTAAATCACCAGTACAATTAACCACGATATGATAAGGAATATTTAATCCTTGTAATATCTCTTCAGCATTTCTTGTAATTTCTTCGTGTAATCTTACTGATTCTTCTTTATCGTTGATACACAAAACAACTTGCTCAATTTTCATAAACTCATGAACCCTTAAGATTCCCTGTGTATCTTTTCCATAACTTCCAATTTCAGTTCTAAAACAAGGTGAAAATCCCATATACTTAATTGGCAAATCTTCTTCTTTTAATATTTCATCACTATGATAACCCATTACAGAGACTTCTGAGGTTCCCGCTAAATACATTCCATCTGTTGTTTTATATACTTCATCTTTTGCTTGAGGCAAGTATCCCGTCCCTCTCATTATTTTCTCATCAACAAGAGATGGGGCCTGCATAGGAATAAAACCATTTTTAATTAAAATATCTGCCGCATAATTCATTACTGCCATTGACAATTGAAATGCTTCCCTTTTTAAGAAGTATCCTCTAAATCCAGCAACCTTTGTTCCCCTTTCAAAGTCAACTAAATCTAAATCCTTAGCTAATTGAACATGGTCCTTAATAGGAAAATTAAAATTTGGTATTTCTCCCCATCTTTTAATTTCTTTATTATCCTCATCGGAATCACCAACTGGAACTGACTCATCAGGAACATTAGGAACTAATAGCATTAATTCCTCAAATTCTTCTTTTATTTTTTTGTATTCATCTTCTTCATTATCTGAATTTCTATCAAGCTCTCGCATTTGACCAATAAGCATATCTCTTTGTTCTTCTGTTTCTGCTTCTTTAATCCTTTGATTGGCTTGATTCTTCATTGCATTCTTTTCTTCAATTAGTTGAAGTAACTCTCTTCTTCTTGAATCAAGATCAAGCAAATAATCAACATCAAAATCAATCTTCTTGTTTCGACAAGCCTCTTTAACTTTTTCTTTATTTTCTCTTATATATTTTATATCTAACATATTTTTATATTATCAATTTAATCTTATAAAAGCAAATTATATTTTTCTATATCTAGTGGCCCTCCCTTGACCTATCTTTTCAACTAATTTTAATTTCAAAAGCCGGCTGATTGCTTGTTTTATTGTAACTTTCGGGGTTTTATTGTCCAATAAGGAATAAACATCCCCCACACTCAATTCTTTATCATCGAAAAGACCATATATTAACGATTGCTTCTTAGAAAGCAACTGTTCTGGGTTTTCTAGTTTTATTAAACTTTCAGCTCTTTTGACCTGCTCTAACAATATAGAAACAAAGTATTTAAGCCAAGGAGTAATATCTTCATTTTTTGTCTTGTGTTTCTTTTGAGTTGCTCTTAGGGAAAGATAATATTCTGTTTTTGTTTGCTCTATAATCTCATCAAGAGAAATAGAGAAATATAAGGAACATAGGCATAACCACTCTTAAGTAGTAAAAAATTAGTAATAGCTCGACTCACTCTGCCATTTCCATCAGAAAAAGGATGAATAGCCAAAAATTCAAAAATAAAATTAGCAATTACTAAAATAGGATGCATTTCTTTAGAAGATAATTGCTCATTTGTCCAATCAATAATTTCTTTCATTTCAATTGCAACTAAATGAGGAGGAGTTGGATTAAAAAGAATAACCTGCTCTCCTTTTTCATTAATCATAGCAACTGCATTATTAGTTTTCTTGTATTTTCCTTTATGATCACTATCTTTTTTAGAAAAATGTAAAAGCATCTCATGAAATTGCAGTATCCACCCCTCAGTTAATTTCATTGTCTCGTAACTATCAAAAATCCGACCCAATAAATTTGCGTATCCAGCAACCTCTTCCTCATCTCTATTTTCTGGTAATTTAGATTTTAATCCACGTAAAAATCGAGCTATCTGTTGATCGCTCATTTTTGAACCCTCAATACGAGTACTAGAACCAGTTGAAGTAATAATTACCCAAGATTTTAATCTTCCTAATATTTGAGGACTTAAAACTAAACTTCCCTTCCAGTAACCCTTAAATTGATCTATTTTCCCGATCTGACTTAGAATCTCTTGATCTAATTTGATTCTTTTACTAAATCTATTTTCCATGTATTTTCGTATATATTTTAACTATATACGATTATATACGATTAGTCAATTCTGTCTTTCATTAAAGGAAAAAGGATAACCTCTCTTAAGGAGCTTGAGTTTGTAATTATTGAAACAATTCTGTCTATTCCCATTCCAAATCCAGCGGCTGGAGGCATTCCATATTCTAAGGCCTCAATAAAATCATCATCTGATCTCTGTGCCTCTTCAAAGCCACCTGAAAACAATTTTTCTTGACTCTTTAATCTTTCTTCTTGTTCAATTGGATCATTTAATTCAGAAAATGCGTTAACAACTTCTACACCAGAAACAACTAAAGCAAAACTAGCAAGCTTATCTTTATCAAAACTTTTAGCTAATGGCTGGAATCCTTTTGGATGATGAATTACAAAAGTTGGTTGAATTAGTTTGGGTCGGCAATACTTCTTGTATATCTCATCAGCGATATTTGGCTTGTCTGCTCCCTCAGGAATATCAACTCCTAATTCTTTCCCTTTCTTTAATAATGCTTCCTCATTTATTTCTTCATATTTTATTCCCGTATATTTTTCTAATAAAGCGAAAAATTCAATTCTTTCCCATTCTCCAGCAAATGATATTTTTTGTTCATTATATTCTATTTCAGTTGAACCCATAACATTGGTTATTATTTTCTGAAACATCCTTTCTGTCATTTTCATCAATTGCTTATAATCAGCATAGGCCCAATAAAACTCTATCATTGTAAAATCAGGATTATGAAATTTATCAATCCCTTCGTTCCTAAAACACTTCCCTATTTCATAGACCTTTTCAAATCCACCAACTAACAATCTTTTAAGATACAACTCAGGAGATATTCTTAAATAAACGTCTAAGTCCATTGCATTAACATGGGTCTTAAATGGTTTGGCCCTTGCTCCTCCATATAGCAACTGAAGAATTGGTGTCTCTACCTCTAAAAATCCTTCATCATTCAAAAAGTTTCTTAGCTCTTTTATAAAGTTAGATCTAATTATAAAATTATTCTTAACTTCGGGAGAAAATATCAAATCAAGATATCTTTTTCTAAATCTTTCTTCAACGTCTTTTAATCCATGCCATTTCTCTGGTAACGGTCTCAAGCTTTTTGCAATAATTTTACAATCAACAATCTGCATTGTTTTTTCTCCTCTTTTAGTTTCAAACAAGGTTCCTCTCGCTTGGATAAAATCACCTATATCAAACATCTCTAAAAATGTTTTATAAAACTCTTCTCCAACTTTATTCTTTGCTATTAGTCCTTGAATTTTTCCCGTTCCATCTTCAAAATCAATAAAAGTCAAACCACCATGAGTCCTCATAGTTTTCATTCTTCCTACAAGGATAATTTCTTTTTCTTTTTTTGATAGTGAATCAAAATTCTTAAGCGCCTTGCTTATTTCACAAGTTCTTTTAATTTCAATAGGATAAGGATTTATTCCTGAATCCTTTAATCTCTTTGATTTATTTTTCCTATTTTCTCTTATTTCGTCTATTACAGACATATTTTTAATCTATTTTAAGTATTTTATACTTTAATAATCCTCTTGGAGTTTTTATCTCTACTTCAGCACCCTTGGGCTTGTTAATCAGTTCTTTTCCTAAGGGCGACTTAAAACTAATTCTATTCTCAAGTGGGTTTGCTTCTTCTTCTCCAACAATATAATATTTTTCTTCTCCGCTGTCACCTTTAAGTGTAACATAAGAACCAATTTTTACCCAGCCATTACCTTGCCCTTCTTCTATAACTTTAGCAGAATTAATCAATTTTTCCAAGTCATTAATCTTGCTTTCAAGAAGTGATTGTTTTTCTTTTGCCTCATCGTATGCGGCATTTTCTGATAAATCACCAAAAAGAATAGCTTCTTTTAATTCTTCAGAAACTTCAATTCTACCTTCCTTCTTAAGATATTCTAGTTCTTTTTTAAGGTTTTCTAAACCTTCTTTTGTTAAGTATTTTTCTTCCATATTTTTATTTTACTCTTACTCTTAAAAAAGAAATTAATCTCAAAAGATTAATTCTTATTCTCGATAATATATCACAAAAGAATCATAAAAACAAGAGAAAATGGGAAGTAATATAAAATTTACAAAAATAAAAAAAATCAGCAAAAAACAATTCTCTCATTGATATAATAACTGGTATCCGTTACTTCATCAGGAATATAGCAGACCTCAACTTATTCCCTACTTCTTTGAATGCATCAAATGATTTAAATTCATCGATGCGTTCGTCCACATCCTTTTTCCTCACAGTGCCAACAGAAATTAATTCCGCGTAGCAGTGGGCGGCCGCTTCAAGGGCCGCAGCAACAGTCTCTTCTCCTGCTTCAATTGAGCAGGAGAAGACCTGCCCATCGGCTGCTGTTTCGGTCCAGCGGGCCTGATAGCCCACCAGAGACCATCCCGTCCCCCATGTGGATGTCCAGCCACCGATGGTGGCAATGACGTACCCCCACAGGGGGTACCAAAGTGTGACCTTCAATCGGTCACACTCATCTTTCCCCCGTGGGACACTCTTAAATTTAATCCCACGGGGAGTCCCCCTCGGGGGGTGGACTCCCAACTCGTTCTTCAACATCTCAGCAATTTCCTCCTGCTTTTCCAGGAGGTCCCATATTGGGAATGGGACAAATATTTTATGATTTGCCATTCTCTTCTCCTCCCCTTTACGCAAAGGGTTGCGGCTGCTAGAAGATTCTAGGCAGCAATCTATTATAGACATTTATCTACAGATTACTACCAAGAATCGTTTTTAAAGTACTTTAACTTATTTATCTTGTATATATTATAAAATACTATATTGTTTTAAACATCATCAAAAGGTGACTTTAATGACAACTCCTTTCATAGAAAACGAACCAACTACTTTTATAAGTAATCAATTTGCTTCCTACAAAGCAATACTTTAAATATCTAAACCTATTTGCTTTTCAATGAACAACTTACAATTTACAATTTACAATTCTGCTTTTCGTCCTTTTGGACTCATCAGGCGAAGCACACACTTCGCAAAGTTGGGTGGGAAACAAAAGCACCATACTTTTGTTTCCCTTTGGATTTTTTATAGACGTCCCCGTCTTATTCTTTCTGCCTCTTTCATTTTGAAATAGAGGTCAAGGGAGGGCGGTAATGTCTAAACACTTTTGAC
>DDMA01000002.1:0-21345 GCA_002340425.1 Patescibacteria group bacterium UBA2558
GGAATACAAACAAGAACAGTTGTTTCTTCTTCAAATTGCTCTGATACTGATGAACCAGTTTTAACTCAAAAATGTGACTATGTTTCATCTTTAGAAGAGTTATTCAAGAAAAAAGTAGAAGAACTAAATACTGTTCAAAAAATAGTAGATTATTTAAATAATAATTTTAAACTTGTAGCAAGAGAGGGAAATATTGCTTACTCTCCTAAAGATTTTCTTGAAAAGAAAGAGGGTGGAGAACAAGACTTTGCAGTATTTACTTCATACGTTCTTAATGAGCATAATTTTGTTTCTTTTACTTTTGCTTATGAATATGAAAATGATAATCAAAGAGGAATCAAATATGTAACTTCTGTTCGTGATACAAACTTACCTAAATACATATACTTTGATGAATCTGGAGCTCATGCAGTCCATTACGGTTGGTCATTTCGAGACCTTTGTAGGAAGGAAGAAGAAAGATTAGGTATTAAAATATTAAGATATGGTACGGTTTCTCCTACGTCAGTAGATCTTAATCCACAAGAATGGGTAATATTTAGAGAGGAGTCAAATGCAGAAGAGGACGAACCATTAATAGAAAAATGTATCTTCACTTATTCTCCATGGTCAGAGTGTCAGCCAGATGGGACAAGGACAAGAAATGTAATTTCCTTCTTTCCAGAAAATTGTGAAGGTGGCGAACCAAAACTAATAGAGAATTGTAATTATGTTAAACCAACAATCCCTTGTATTTTTACTTATTCTCCATGGTCAGAGTGTCAGCCAAATGGAACACAAACAAGAAAATTAATTTCTAAAATGCCAGCGAATTGCTCAGAAGGAGATCCTGTTTTAGCTCAAAGTTGTGCCTATATCGAACCAGTTAAACCTGAGACGGATCCAGTTGTTACTCCTACTGCTACTCCTACTACTACTTCTCTTACCGCTCCTACTAATACGATTTCTGATATTATTTCTCAAACACCAGGAAACGCAAAGGAAAAATTGAAGGGAGAGTGTTTAAGAGCTGGAATAAACAACGAAGAAGATTGTGATATTTTTAATTATCAAGCAAAAATTGTTCCTGAGTGTCTGTCTTTGGGGCTAACAAATCAAGACCAGTGTAGGGATTACTTTTTAAGTAATTATGGAAAACCATTAAAGTGCAAGACATTAAGTGATGAAAATTGTGCAAAGTTAATCGATGATGTGATATTATCTGCTCTTGAGAAAAGCATAGATGAAGAAAAGAAAAACGAGTTAATTCAAGTTTCTGGCAGTAAAGCAGTGATTAATGTTGTAAACAATTCTCCTGTGATTAGTATTCCAGAATTAGAAGAAAAAAAAGAAATTAAAATGGAAAATCTTCCAATATCTGTTAAAGAAGATGAAAGCATTTCAGTCAAATTGATACCAATAGAAACAAACGAATCTCAAAAGGGACTTTCTCCTGTTGCTATCTCTATATCTAGCGAAGGGAATGATTTGCCTGATGATGTTGTTGCAAGAATTGGTCAAGATTTCAAAATAGAAACATTGTCGGGAGTTGATAGAGCGATAGTTGAAGGTAAGCCATTGGAACAGCCAAAGTTTAATTCTTTCAAGGGAGAATCATTAATTGTTGAAAGCGTTGAAACAGAAGAAAAAGGCTCTTTAGTTATACGAGGAAAATCTAATCCGGGAGAAATAATTACATTGTTTATATACAGTTCTATTCCTATCGTTGTTACAGTTCAAGCAGATCAAGATGGAAACTGGATATACACCCTAGACAAATCAATGGTTGATGGAACTCATGAAGTTTACGCAGTTCTTCATAATGATGAGGGTAGAATTATTGAGGCAAGTACCCCAAAAATATTCTTTGTTGCTGAAACACAGGCCATTTCAATGGAAGAGATGCTTTTATCAGGAAATATTTCTGAAGTCAAAGATGATCCAGAAAATATGATGACTCTTTATTTATGGGGAGGTATTTCTATTATAATTATTTTAATCGCACTATTATTAATTGCAAAGAGAAAAACTGAATAATTATGAAAAGTAGTAGGTGGAGTTTTCTTAAAGATAATAAACAGGTAATATATTCTATTGCCTTAATGGTGATTATTCCCGGTATTTTAATTTTTAATACTTGGCTTTTTTCTGATTATTATCAAGAGATTGCAAATATGAGCTTACAAAATAAAGCGATAGGTATTGGCCAGGCATTTAATGCTGGTGTTGTTGAGACCGAAGACATACAATTATTTGTTGATGATTGGCAAAAATTTAATGAAGAAACAAAAGATTTAGATGTTTTATCCTACGAGGGAGGATCGTTTAAAAAGATAGCAAGTATGAATGACAAAGAAAATATTGGAGAAATAGAGAATAATTATAATTATTTCTTATCCTGGAATGCCGATAATCCTGTTGCTCAAAAAATAACTGAAGACAATAAAATCTATTGGTCAATTGTTATGCCGCTTAAAAATATTGAAGGAGAAAACTTTGCCTTGCTTTCAATGAAACTTTCTGCTGATGTAATTAACACAAAACTGGCAACTATTTTAAGTAAATCATACGGAATTCTTCTATTAGGAGTAATTTTAATAGTTTTACTACTTCTCGTTAATTCAAGATTGTTTGAATATTCTATTTTGTATAATAAAATAAAGGAAGTTGATAAAATGAAGGATGAATTTATTTCTATGGCTTCTCATGAATTGAGAACTCCTGTTACGGTTATTAAGGGCTATGTCCAAATGATGTTAGAAGAAGCAAAAGATCTTAATGTTAAAAAAGAAGGAATGGAGTATCTTTCAATAATTAATACGTCAACAGAAAGATTAGGGAATTTAATAGAAGACCTTTTAGATGTTAGTAGGATTGAGCAGGGCAGGTTTAAGACAGATTTAAAGGAAATAAATGCGAAACCAATTATTGAAGAAACTATTAAAGAGATGAGTTTCCAAGCTAAAGAAAAGGGCTTAAGCTTAAATTTTGAAGCGATAGAAAATACGAATGATTTAATAAATGTTGATAAGGATAAACTGAAACAAGTGCTTATTAATATTATTGGCAATTCTATAAAATATACAAATGAGGGCTCGGTAGATGTTAAAATATCTAACAAGGAAGATAATTTAGTTATTAGTATTAAAGATACAGGAATCGGAATGAGTGCGAAAGAAAGAGAACATCTTTTTGAAAAGTTCTATAGAATCAAAAATAAAAAAACACAAGATGTTGTCGGTACTGGTTTGGGACTATGGATTACTAAACAAATTGTTGAGATAATGAAAGGAAGTATTTTTGTTGATTCAATTGAAGAAGTAGGAACTCAAGTTACAATACAATTTCCATTAATTAAAAAAACAAAATGAAAAATTTAAGAAATAAAAATATAAAAGGGCTCAAGGTTCTTGTAAGATGCGATTTAAATGTTCCGATTAGAAACGGAAAAGTTCTTGATGATTTTAGAATTAAAAAACTAATACCAACTATAGATTATCTTAGAAATCAGGGGGCTAAAATTATTTTAATTACTCATTTAGGTGAGCCAAAGGGAAGAGATTTGTCTTTTTCTGTGAGGCCAGTAGCAAAAAGATTGTGGGAGCTTGTTCAAGGAAGGTTGAAATTTGTTAATGATACAATTGGCAAAAGAGTAGAAAAGGAAATTGATGAAATGAAAGAAGGAGATATCATTGTTTTAGAAAACCTTAGATTTTACAAAGAAGAAGAACAAAATGATGATGATTTTTCTAGATCATTAGCTCGATTGGGAGATATTTTTGTTCAAGATGCTTTTGGTGCTTGCCATAGAAATCATTCTTCAATAGTTGGAATAACTAAATACATTGATTCTTTTCCTGGACTTTTATTAGAAGAAGAAATCAGAGTTCTTTCTGATGCTTTAGTTTCTCCTGATCGTCCCCTTGTCTCAATAGTTGGTGGCTTTAAGGTTTCTTCTAAAATTAAAGTAATTAAAAGTTTATTAGATAAATCAGATTATTTATTATTAGGTGGTCGTGTCGCTAACTCTTTATTAATATCAAAGGGTTTATATGTTAAGGATTTATTAAGCTCTGAAGAAGAAGAATTGATGGAGGTTGCAAAGGAAATTAATTTGACTGATCCAAATCTTCAATTACCGATAGATGGTGTTATGGGTTTGATTAACTTTGATGAGGATTATAGTAGAATTGGTGGGATAGGAAGCATTAGAAAAGAAGAAGATGTTTATGATATAGGGCCGGAAACAATTGAAAAATACAAAAATATTTTAAGCACTGCTAAGACGATAATTTGGAATGGTCCTTTAGGATATTTTGAAAAAGAAAAATTTAGCAAGGGGACAGAAGAGATTGCTAAAATGATTGGACAAATAAATAGAGAAGTTTTTTCAATAGTTGGAGGGGGCGAAACAGTTGAAGCAATTCAAAAACTTGGAATTGAAAATCAGTTTGATCATATTTCTACTGGTGGTGGAGCAATGCTTGATTTTATAGCAGGAAAAGAGTTGCCAGGGATAAAAGCATTAGAATATGAAAATTAAAAATATTGAAAAAGCGGCAAAGAGGATTATAAAAGCAGCTGAGCAAAAAGAAACCATTATTATTTATGGTGATTCTGATTTAGATGGTATTTCTTCAATGGTAATTCTAAAAGAAACAATAGATAATATATCTAAATTTAATAATGTTTTTGCTTTCTCTCCTGTTCGTAATGAAGGTCATGGACTTAGTTTTCAAACACTTGATTTTATCAAATCAAAAGCTAATAGTGGATTAATTATTACACTTGATTGTGGGATTACTAATTTTGAGGAAATTAAAGAGGCCAAAGAAAGTGGTTTTTCTGTTATAGTTATCGATCATCACAGACCATTAGAAAATGTTCCTGAAGCAGACATAGTTGTTGCTCCTAAACAAAAAGGAGACGAGACAACTTTCAAAGAATATGCAAATGTTGGTCTTACTTTCAAATTAGCAAAAGAGATATTAAAAGAAAAAATGTCACCGATGCTTGAGCAGAGTTTTTTAGAGTTGGTGGCATTGGGAACAATTTCAGATATGATGATTGAAGAGGGTGAGAATAAAGAGTGGATAGAAAAAGGACTAGAGAGCATACAAATGAGTCAGCGCCCAGCAATAAGGGCAATTTTTTCAATCCTAAATCCAATGAATTTTTCTTCAAAAAGAGATATGGTTTCAAAAGTTAACAGTGCCCTTAATTCTTCTTCCATTGATGGTCATATTCACAAGGCATATTTATTTTTGCTAGAAAGTGATTTTGATAAAGCTCTTGAGACGGCAAAAGATCTAATAGAAGAAAGCAATACAAAACAAAAAGAAGTTGCATTGTTAACCGAGGAATTAATAGAAAAAATATCAAAAGAAGATTCTAGTATTATTTTTGAGGGCTCATATGTTTGGAAGGGAGAGTATTTAGGCGCTGTTGCCTCAAGATTATCTAATTATTTTGATAAACCAGTATTTCTTTACAAAAAAGGAGAAAAAATAAGTCGAGGGACGGTAAGAATGCCAAAGGGAATGGATGCAGTCAAAGCGATGGATTCTTGTAAAGAGTTGTTGATAACTTTTGGAGGACATGCTCCTGCCGCTGGTTTTACCGTGGACAATAGTAATATCAATAAATTTGAGAAATGCCTCAAGAATTATTTTGAAAAATAGCGTCCTTTTCAAAATACAAAAAAAGTGCTATACTACAGTGCACTATGAGAAAAATAAACTTTAAATCCAAGAAACTATGGATATTTGTTGTGATTGTAATAGGAGTGATTATCTCTTTTTTTACATTTAGCGATGAAGAACAAATAAAATATGAAACAGTTAAGGCAGAAAGGGGCGATTTGATTCAAACAGTAGATGCTACTGGAAAAGTTGAATCAGCTAATGAATTGTCTTTACATTTTGAAACATTAGGGAAGATAGAGAGTATTAGATGTGAAGTTGGGGACAATGTAAAAGCTGGTCAGTGGTTGGCTAATCTTTCTTTAGCGGAGCTTAATGCGGTGGTGACTCAAGCTCAATCATCACTAAATCAAAAATTAGCAGGAGCAACATTAGAACAAATTAACGTTTCAGAAAAACAAATTGAAGCGGCTAAACTAGCCCTAAGTCAAGCAGAAACTAATCTTGAAAATGTAAGGACGCTTGCGGAAAATACTCTTAATTCTAAATATATTAATGCTTTGAACGTGTTAGAAGATACATATATCAAAATGTATAATGCCTATACCGTTGTAGATGATATTAAGTCAGAACATTTTACAAGTAATGACCAAGAAGGTCTTACTGTAAGGAACAATCAGGAATATCAAATTAAGAGACCTAAGGATGAATTTAAGTTATTAATAGATAAAGCAAAAGAAACAAAGAATAGAGACGATATTGATTTAGCAATTTCTTCTTCTATTTCCTCTTTAAACAAAATACTTGAAGGGCTTACTGTGATAAGAGATATTTGCGAAGAAGTAACTTATCGAAATAAAGTAAGTGCGGCACAGAAATCTTCATTAGATGCACAAAAAACAAGTATAAGTGCGGCCCAAATAACATTGTCTTCACTAGAGAATGAAATTTCTTTATTAAAAATACAAAACAATAATAATATTCATTCTGCTATTTCGGCAGTTGATTCAGCTAGGGCTTCATTAGAACTTCAATATGCAAATTATGATTCATTAGTTGCTAAACCTAGAGATGTTGATATCAGTTATTACGAAGCGGCTCTATCTCAAGCAATTGCGGCAAGAAACAAAGCAATAATTTTTGCGCCAATTGATGGTGTGATTACAAAAATTAACAAGAAAGAGGGAGAATTAATAAGTGTGAATGAAGTTATGATAGAAATGCTTTCTCCAAATTATGAAATTAATGTTGATGTTCCAGAGACAGATATTACAAAAATTAGTGTCGGAGATGAGGCGGAAATAACTCTAAGTGCATTGGGGAAAGATACCAAGTTTAAGGGAGTTGTTTTGAGAATTGATCCAGCGTCAACGGATGTCCAAGGTGTTGTTTATTATAAAGTAAGAGTTGGTATAAACGATGAAAAAGCTGATTTATTAAAGCCAGGAATGTCAGCTGATATCTTAATTAAAACTGACGAGAGAAAAGACGTAATTTTTGTGCCATCAAGAACTATTTTAACTAATAATGGAACAAACCAAAAATATGTAAGAGTTCTTGTTGATGGTAATATTGAAGAGAGGACTGTGGAGTTGGGTCTAAAAGCTGATAATTCTATGATAGAAATAATCAGTGGATTAGAAGAAGGGGAAGAGGTTATTTTGAGGACAATATACTAAAATGTTAATTAGCGTTAAAAATCTTAAAAAGGATTTTGTTAATGGTGAAGTAGTTACATCAGTTTTAAAAGGTATTTCTTTTGAAATAGAAAAAGGTTCATTTGTTTCAATAATGGGTCCGTCTGGATCGGGAAAATCTACATTGATGCATATTTTAAGTTTTTTAGATAAACCAACTAGTGGTGATTATATATTTGAAGGTAAGAATATTAAAAATCTTAGTGATGATGATCTTGCAGATATGAGAAGTAGGAAAGTAGGATTTATTTTTCAATCATTTAATTTATTAAACACTTTATCTGTTTTAGAAAATGTTGCTTTGCCCTTAACATATACTAACACCCCTTTAGATGCGAGAAATCGAAGAGCAAAAAATTTACTTGAGCAAGTTGGTCTTAGTCATCGCTTAGATTATTCACCAAATAAACTATCAGGAGGAGAAAAGCAAAGAGTGGCTATAGCGAGAGCATTGGTTAATAATCCTGAAGTAATTTTTGCAGACGAGCCAACTGGAAACCTTGATTCAAAATCAGGGGCACAAGTGATGAAAATATTACAGGAGTTAAACAAAAAAGGCAATACAATTATTTTAGTTACTCATGAAAAATCTACGGCTGAACACGCAGAACGCATTATCAAAATTAAAGATGGTAATATAATTGAAGATGTTAAAAACTTCTGCAGGCAAGAGGCAAAAGATGAGCTTATAAAATAATATGGATATTCTTGAATCAATAAAAAATGCGTGGCAGACGATTACTCGTGCGAAGACGCGTTCTTTTTTAACAATGTTAGGGATAATTATTGGAATATCAGCTGTAATGATAGTTCTTTCTGTTGGTGAAAGCGTTCAAGAGCTAATTTTAGATGAAGTCAGGAGCGTTGGATCTGATTTAATAACTATTTTGCCAGGATCCTTAGATGAAGATGGTAGACCATCTTTGGCCTTTGGAGCTGTTAAAACATCTTTAAAGTATGAAGATGGTGAGGCGATAATGAAGAGTGACCATCAAAATATTCATTCTTTAGCAATGTATTTAACAGGAAATGATGTTATTTCAATTGATGGAAAAATGAAAGGAATTACTTTTTATGGAACAACGGCAAGTTATCCTGAAGTTCAAGATTCAAAAATAGAAAAAGGAAGATTTTTTACAAAAGAGGAAGAAATTAGTAATGCTAGAGTAGTTGTGTTAGGAGGTAACATTGCAAGAGAAATTTTTGGAGACAATGATCCTATAGGTCAAAAAGTAGCAATAAAAAAACTTAATTTTAATGTAATTGGTGTTTTAGAAAAAAAAGGTGCTAGCTTGATTCAAAGTCAAGATAATGATCTTTTTATTCCAATATCAACTGCTCAAAACGTTATCTTAGGTGTTAATCATATTAATTTTATAAGAGTTAGGGTTAATGATATTAACAGTATTGATTTTACGATCGATTATATTAAAGAGATATTAAGAGAAAGACATAATATTGAATACTTGAAAGAAGATGATTTTATTATTGCTTCAACGACAGATGCTTTAGATACAATTTCTTTAATCACCGATGCGTTAAAATTTTTCTTGACTGCTGTTGCCGCGATATCTTTAATTGTCGGAGGATTTGGTATTATGAATATAATGCTTGCTACTGTTAAAGAAAGAACAAAAGAGATTGGATTAAGGCGAGCCATTGGGGCTAAGAAAAAAGAAATTACAATTCAGTTTCTAATTGAATCAGTAACGATTACATTTATTAGTGGAATAATAGGAATTATTCTTGGTATTTTAATTTTAATTTTAATATCAATAATTATTAAATCTTTGGATTATAATTGGACATTAATTATTTCACCTATTTCTATATTATTAGGATGTCTTACTTCTATAGGAATAGGTCTTATATTTGGAATTAATCCAGCTAAAAAAGCAGCAGAATTAGATCCAATAGAAGCATTAAGATATGAATAATATATTTTCTAAAATTGAACTAGCATTTACAAGCTTGATGCATCAAAAATCTCGAACTATTTTAACAGTTATAGCTATTGCTATTGGTATTGCTTCATTAATTGTAATAATGTCTGCTGGAGATGGATTAAAATCAACAGTTTTATCAGAGTTAGAGGCCTATGGATCAAATGTTATTAGTATTGAAACAAAAATTCCAGGGAAGAGACCCGTAGAAAGTGCTTCTGAAATGTCTTTAGGAGTAACAACAATTACCACATTTAAAAATAGCGATATTGATGCTATTGCCGCGTTGCCTAATGTAGAAAATTATTATTCCTATATTATTGGACAAGAAATTATTAAATATGAAGGAAATGCCAAAGGCGTGATGGTTTTTGGTTATGGAGCAAATTCAGTATTATTTGAAAAACTTAAAATAAAAGAAGGAAGATTTTATTCTCTAGAAGAGGAAGAATCGATTGCACCGGTTATAGTTTTAGGTGGCTCTATAAAAGAATTTCTTTTTGGGGACAACGATGCAATTGGACAAAAAGTTAAATTAAGAAATGTTTCTTTTAGGGTTGTTGGTGTTATGGAAAAGAGGGGGGCAATATCGGGTTTTGATATGGATTCAATGGTTTATATTCCTACTTTGACAATGCAAAAAAGGTTATTAGACACCGATTATGTTATGGGAGCATCGGTAAGTGTTAAAGATATCGATAAAATTGACCAAACAAAAGAAGAAATAATAGAACTATTAAGAGAAAGGCACAATATTGATGATCCCGATGAAGATGATTTTGAAGTAATGACAATGGTTGAAGTGCAAAATATGGTAGAAGTTGTTTTTTCTACTATTACTTTATTATTGTCAATAATAGTAGCCGTTTCACTAATTGTTGGAGGAGTCGGAATTACTAATATTATGTATGTTTCTGTAATAGAGAGAACTTTTGAAATTGGACTAAGACGTGCTATTGGGGCAAAAAGGAGAGACATATTATGGCAGTTTTTACTTGAAGCAATAATTTTAACTTTCTTAGGAGGGGTATTAGGTGTTATTATTGGCATTGCAGTTTCATACCTTGTTTATTTTTTAGCAATTTCATTTGGAATAAACTGGAGTTTTAATGTTTCTATTTTTTCTGTTATAATGGCATTAGTATTTTCCGTTTCTATTGGAATTATTGCAGGAGTTTATCCTGCTAAAGAAGCGGCAAAAGTAGACCCAATAGAAGCATTAAGAAAAGAATAATATAGAAAAATGAAAATATCTTTTAATGGAGCATGTAAAGAGGTAACCGGGTCTTGTATTTTAATTGAAACAGGTTCAACTAAGTTTTTAGTTGATTGTGGAATGTTTCAAGGAAAGAGTTATTATAAAAATATAGAGGATTTTCCTTTTGACCCAGAAGATATTGATTTTGTTTTGCTCACTCATGCTCACTTAGATCATTGCGGAAGATTGCCGAAGATTTTTATGGAGGGATTTAGAGGAAGAATATATTCAACACTACCGACAAGAGATTTAGCAGAGATTATTTTATTAGACGCATTAAATGTTTCTCGCATTGAAAATAAGCCATTTGTTCATCCTTTGTGTCAAGAAAGTGACATCAAACAACTAATGAGATTTTTTACTTGTCTTGATTATGGAAATAAAAGAAAAATTAATGATAATATAGAAATAAGATTAAGAGATGCTGGTCATATTTTGGGCTCAGCAATATTTGAAGTTTGGATTAAAGAAGACGGAATTACAAAAAAATTAGTATTTTCTGGGGACCTTGGAAATATGTCAAATCCGATAGTTAAAGACCATGAATTTATTGATAGTGCCGATTTACTTTTTATAGAATCAACTTATGGAAATAGATTACACGAATCAAAAAAAATGGGAGAGACTATTTTAATCCAAGAAGTTAAAAATACAATTAATAAAAATGGAGTATTGATGATTCCTGTCTTTTCTTTAGAGAGAACACAAGAAATGTTATATAGATTAAATTCTTTTTTTGAAGAGCAAAAAATAAATGGAGTTAATATTTTTCTTGATAGTCCGTTAGCTATAAAGGCAACAAACATATATAAGCAATATGTTGATTTTTTTGACAAAGAAGCGAAAGAGTTAATTTTTAAGGGAGATGATATTTTTGATTTTAAGGGTTTTAAGATGGTAAAAGGAGAGACAGATGAAGTATTAAATGCCTCTATGCCTAAAATAATTCTTGCTGGTAGCGGAATGTTTGAAGGTGGGAAAATTGGAATATACCTTAAAAAGTATCTAAGTAATCCATTAGCAACCCTACTGATAGTTTCTTTTCAGGTTGATGGATCTTTAGGTAGAAAAGTAATAAGTGGAGAAAGAAAAATTAAGGTGGATAATAAAGAAGTTGAAATCAATGCTAAAATATCTACTATTTTTTCATTTTCATCTCATAGTGATCACAGAATGCTTTTTGATTGGGCAGTAAAAGCTAATCCTAAGAAAATATTTGTTGTTCATGGTGAAGAGCCAGCAAGCCAATTCCTTGCAGAGTCAATTAATGGAGTAGTTCCTGATTATAATACATTTTACAATTTTTGATTAAAGAGTATAATATAGATATATGGAAAATAATAATATATTAAAAAGTTCTGTAATACTTGGATTATCTTTTATTATAGGGCTTATAATCGTTTCTTATTCTTTAATTCAAATTAAAAGTTTTGATAATCTTTTAGTTGTAACAGGATCATCTAAACAATTAGTTGTTTCTGATATAGCAAAATGGAACGCAAGTTTTTCTAGAAATGCTTATGACTATAACTTGAATCAAGGATATAGTTCAATGAAGTCAGATGAAGAAATAGTAAGAAACTTTTTGAAAGAAAATGGAATTAGCGAAGACGAGATAACAATTACGCCTGTTTCAATGCAGAAAAATTATAAATATGATTCTGATTATGAGTCGCCAGATCAATATACGCTAACTCAGGATGTGATTATTGAATCAAATGATATAGAAAAAATTAGTTTAATTTCAAAAAATGCACAAAGTGTTATTGAGAAAGGTGTGATTTTCTCAGCTCGTGCCCCAGAGTATTATTATAGTAAACTTTCAGATGCAAGAATTGATTTATTGCCACTAGCGATGGAAGACGCAAGAAAAAGAGCAGAAAGTATTTCTGGAAAAAAAGCAGGACCATTAAAATCAGTAAGTATGGGTGTGGTTCAAGTATTACAACCAAACTCTGTTGATATCTCTGATTATGGAATGTATGACACTTCCACTGTAGAAAAAGAAATTATGATTACCGTCAGAGCTTCTTTCTCTTTAAGGTAGTCCATAGATTTATAAAGTAGTTGAAATTATCACTTATTTTTTTAATAGTTTCTTCCTTTGTTGATTTGTTGTTTTGATATTCTTTTAATGGTTCTAAAAAAATAGTTCTACCAATAGCAAAACCAATAATCTCCTTATATCCTGAAGCATCTCTTATCCATTTAGAAACTTTTGATTTGTCTTCTCCTCTTCCAAGAAGGATAATTTTACTTCCTTTATTAGTTGATTTTATTACACTTTCCCATTGTTTCTTACTAAATCCTTCTAATTTCCAGACACTTACTTTAATTTTTGTTTTTATTTCCTTAATTGCCTCTATGGTTTTTTTGTATCTTAGTAGAGTATCGTAATTTTTAATATCTATCTCTTCTTTTGATTTGGGAACAAGAAGCTCTAACAAAACCTTATACTTATTTTCTCTACAAAAGCTATCTATTTTGGACAAAACTTCAAGTTGTCTTTTGTTAATTTCAATATTAGAAGGATTATATCTTATTAAAACTTTAACATATTCAGGATCAAACTTTTTAATGTGTTTTTGAAAATCATCACCATATTCTAATTTCAACTCTTTCTGTCCGCTTTTTTCAACCGGAAGACATATTTTAATATTTTCTTTTTTCGCTCTTAATAAAACATTTTCTCCCAATTCTTCGTCAACTAAAATTGCAAAATCCCGTTTGTTTTTGATAGATAATAAAAAAGCATCAAAAATCATCTCTTTCATTTCTCGCACTTTTCTTTTTTGATTAGTAATGTCTTTCAAAAAAGATGACCGATGATCAAAGGGAAGTATTATTAATTGCTTACTCATTAACAAGATAATATCACTTGATTGTTTTATCTTCAAGGTTTATAATTAGTTTATGAAAAGAAATCTGTTTGTATCTTTATCTTTAATCCTTTTTATTTTTTGTCTATATCAAGTAATAAATTCAACAACAGTGGAAGATGTTAATCAAGAAGCATCTCTTTTATCCGTTGCTGAGATTGAGAAAGAGGTTATTCCGGAGAAGATTGCTTTTGTTGGAGATATGATGTTTGATAGAGGGGTTGAGAGGCTAATGTTAAAAAATTCTTTTATTTATCCAATAGATTTAATTAAAAAATTTCTAAATGAATTTGATATTGTTGTTGGTAATTTAGAAGGCCCAATCAATGAAGAGCCGGGTGATTTTTCTGATGACTCCTTAAAGTTTTCTTTTGATAAAAGAATATTAGAATCATTGACTGCTGGTAATTTTTCTGTTCTTTCTCTGGCTAATAATCACACCTTAAATATGGGCGAAGAAGGTCTTGCAGAAACAAGAAGTATTTTAACAGAAGCAGGAATTAATTTTACAGGAGACCCTATTATATGTGATATTGCTGATACATATCAAAAAGATGGCATTGCGTATTTTGGTATAAATAAAACATTTTCTTTTAATTGTTCAGACAAAGAAGTGGTTAGTTCTATTGAAGAATACAAGTTTTACAATCCAGAATCATTTTTAATTGTTTTAATTCATTGGGGAAATGAATACCAAGAAACAAATTCTTCTCAACAACAAAAATTGGCTCACGCAATGATTGATGCGGGAGCTGATTTAATTATTGGTCATCATCCTCATGTTGTTCAAAATATTGAATTATATAATGAAAAACTAATATTTTATTCATTAGGCAATTTCATCTTTGATCAATATTTTTCTGAAGAAACTCAGCAAGGACTTGTTGTCGGCTTAGAAATTTATCCTGAAGAAAAGATTTATAGTATCTATCCAGTTGAAAGTGTTTTATCTCAACCACAACTAATGGAAGAAGTAGAAGAATTTTTAGAAAAGTTAGCATCAAATTCAAGCGAAGAATTAAGAGAATCAATTAAAAAAGGTAAGATAATAAGATAATGGATATTCTTGAGAAATTAAAGGCATCTGAATTAAAGGGAAGAGGTGGGGGAGCTTTTAGCACGGCCTTAAAATGGGAACTTGTTAAAAAAGCAAAAGGAAAAAATAAATATGTTATTTGTAATGCTTCTGAAGGAGAGCCCAATGTTTTCAAAGATAAATATATTTTGGATAACTATTTGCCCGATGTAATAAATGGAATTAATCTCGCTGTTGATTTTATTAAAGCAAAGGATGCCTATATATACTTGAATAAAAATTATAACTTAAAGGGTAGTGTTGGGAAATGCATAGTTTTTAAAAAAACATCAGGATACATTGGTGGGGAAGAAACCGCCGCTGTTGAAGCAATAGAGGGTAAAAGAGCTGAACCAAGAATTAAACCACCTTTTTTGACAGAAGTTGGATTATTTAATTGTCCAACGTTGATGAATAATGTTGAGACATTTTATTATGTAAGCAAGATTGATAAAGGAGAATATAATAAAACAAGATTTTATTCTATCAATGGAGATGTTTCAAACGAAGGTGTTTATGAATTACCCATTGATATGCCCATATTTGATATATTAAAACAAACAGGAAATTATCCAGATTTTGATTTTTTTGCTCAAGTCGGTGGTGGAGCATCGGGAGAAATAATGTTGCCTCAAGAATTAAAAGTCCCTGCCTTTGGAGCTGGCTCAATTACAATTTATAACAAGAAAACAACTGATATATATGCCTTAATGGAAAAATGGGCAGAGTTTTTTCATACGGGCAATTGTGATAAGTGTACTCCTTGTAGAGAGGGTGCCTTTAGAATATATGAAATGATTAAGAATAGAGATATTAATTACGAAGTTCTTGACGATATATTTTTTAATCTTAAAAAATCAAGTTTTTGTGCCCTTGGAAGGAGTATTCCTTTACCATTTGAAAGCTTAATCAAAAAAGTAAAATGAAAATTAAAATAAACAACAAAGAATTTGATTGTAAAAAAGGAGAAGTAATCCTGGATGTTGCCTTAAGAAATGGAATTAAAATTCCTGCTGTTTGTCGTCATAGTGACTTAGAACCACAAAATAGTTGCAGATTATGTCTAATTGAAATAAAAGGAAAAGGGATTTATACATCTTGTTCAACTAAAGTAGAAAATGGAATGGAGGTTACTACAGAGTCAGCCGAAATTAAGAGATTAAGAAGAGTTAATTTAGAGCTTCTTTTTGCTCAACATATTGAACAGTGCAATGAATGTAATTGGAGTTATAAATGTAGATTGTTAAAGTTAGCCAAGAATTATAATATTAAAATTACAAAATTCAATGATAGGAAAAAAGGTTTTCCCACTCATCAATTTGGTCCATCAATAATTTTTGATAGTTCAAAATGTATTGATTGTAAAAATTGTATTGCAATGTGCCAAAAACAAGGAGTTGGTTTTCTTGAAATTAAGCAAAAAGATGGGTTTTTCTGTACAGTATCTAACAAAGAAAAAGAATGTGTTTATTGTGGGCAATGTATTACTCATTGTCCTTCAGGGGCCTTTGAAGAGGTTAGTTCAATTAAAGAAGTTGAAAATGTTCTTAAAAAAGGAAATGTTATTTTTCAATTTGCACCGGCGATAAGAAGTAGTATTGGAGAGGAGTTCGGATTGCCCTATGGATCAATAACTACAGGCAAGTTAGTTACAGCATTAAAAAAATTAGGAGCAAAGAAAGTTTTTGATGTTTCTTTTAGTGCTGATATTACAACTATTGAAGAAGGCAAGGAGTTAATTGAGAGATTATCTAAAAATAAAAATCTTCCAATGTTTACGTCTTGTTGTCCTTCCTGGGTTAGGTACGTTGAGGTCTACAGGCCAGAATTAATTAAACACTTAACATCGGTAAGGTCACCTCATATAATATTGGGAGGACTTATTAAGATGTCGGAAGATAATCCGATTGTTGTTTCAATTATGCCTTGTACTTCTAAGAAATATGAAGTTACTAGAGAAGAATTGATGATTGACGGAGTCAAACCAGTGGACTATGTTTTAACTACTCGTGAAATAGGAAGAATGATTAGAAAGAATAAGATTGATTTTGATCAATTAGAAGAAAGTGAGCTTGATTATCCTTGGGGAGAGCCAACTGGGGCGGGAGTAATCTATGGGGCCTCAGGGGGAGTAATGGAGTCAGCCCTAAGAACAGTTTATCAGAAAATGACAGGCAAGCGCTTAAAAGATATTAACTTAAAAGCAGTAAGGGGACTAAAGGGAGTAAAAGAGGCAGAGATTGAAATAGGAAAAAGAAAAGTTAAAGTAGCAATTATTAATGGATTGGGGAATATAGAAGGATTTGATTATAAAAAATATGACTATATTGAAGTAATGGCTTGTCCCGGAGGGTGCATCGGTGGTGGAGGTCAGCCAATACCAATAAATAATGAGATAAGAAAAAAAAGAGCTGAGTCGTTGTATAACATTGATAAAAAGAAGAAAATACGACAAGCTCATGAGAATCCCTTTGTAGAAAAGGCATATAAGGAATATCTTAATAATAAAAAAATAATACATAAAATTTGTCATACAACATATGGAAATAACAAAAACAAATAGTATAGCATTAACTCAATTTATAGCACTTCTTCTTATTGTTTTTTTAGCACCATTTATAGGCAATCAGTTTATAACTGGTACCATTGTTAATGCAGTATTAATTTTATCTTTCTTTTTATTGGGATATAAAAGTGCCCTCCTTTTATGTTTTTTACCTAGTGCTATTTCTTTTTCATTAGGATTTATGCCAGTAGCAATAATGCTACCTTTTATTATGATTGGTAATGTTATTTTAGTTTCTGCTTTTAAGTTAATTAAAAATTATTGGATTGCATTATTTTCTGGTAGTATAATAAAAGCATCACTATTATTTTTAACAGCAAGCATATTTGTTAGTAATCCCGTTGTTTTATCAATGATGAGTTGGCCTCAGTTACTCACCGCAATCAGTGGTGGCCTACTAGTTTATATAATTAGAAAAACGTAGATTTTTAATTGTTTTTTTGCTATTATATAATCAATAATTAATAAATATAAGAATATGACATTTGAAGAATATCAAACAAAAGCAAGACAAACAGCAATTTATCCTAATAAAGATAATAATTTTATATATCCCACATTAGGACTAGTAGGAGAAGCAGGCGAAGTTGCTGAAAAGATGAAGAAGGTCTTAAGAGATAATGATGGTGTTATTAGCGAAGAGAAAAGAGAAGAAATTACAAAAGAATTAGGTGATGTTTTATGGTATATTGCTAACTTATCAAAAGAATTGAATGTATCATTAGAAGATGTTGCTCAAAAGAATATAGAAAAGCTTCAATCAAGACAACAAAGAAATGAGCTTCATGGTAGTGGTGATAATAGATAAATAAATAAATATGAATTTTTTTATGATAAACATTTTTGATGATTATGTTAAAAAAGTCAGTGGTAATTGGTGGATAGTTTTTATTACTGGTTTAATAGCAGTTGCTCTTGGATTGTCTTTTATAATCTGGCCACTCGAAGCAGTTAAAGTTTTAGTTTATTTTATTGGTTTTTTAATTATCATTATTGGGTTAGGTTATATTAAAAACAGCTTTAGAATAAGAAAAGCGGCTGACAATTATGAAAGAATTAAAAAAGATATCAAATCAAAACTTGATTGAGGTTACAAAATCTAATGGAGAGCGCGAACCATTTTCAATTAACAAGGTATATAATTCTGCCCTAAGAGCAGGGGCTTCTTTTTCTTTAGCCAAAGAAATTTCTTTAGAAATAGAAAGTGAAGTTTATAATGGAATTAAAACATCAGAGATATTCAAAAAAGTAAAAAACAAATTAAAAGAAAAAGATATTCAGCTTTCAATGAGATTTTCTCTAAAAGAAGGAATGAGACGCCTTGGACCAGAGGGCTTTTTGTTTGAAGATTTTATTAAAAAAATACTTTCTAATTATTGTATGACGATAAAAGAGCAAAATATGATTTCTGGTAAATGTGGTCAATACGAGATTGATTTTTTAGCAGAAAATTATAATTATTTTTTTATTGGAGAATGTAAGTATAGAAATGCTCATAATTCTAAGATTGATATAAATACATCTCTTAAGAGTTTTGCTATTTTAGAAGATGTTAAAGAGAGCGGTGCATTTTCTCAAGAAAAATTACGCTCTTTTATTGTTACAAACGCAAAGTTTACAGTTGATGCGATAAAATACTCTAATTGTAAAGGAGTTAAATTGTTGGGATGGAGATATCCTGAAAAGAGAGGCCTAGAAAAATTAATTGAAGAAAAGAAACTTTATCCGGTTACAATTTTACCTGCCCTAACAAAGCATATATTAACTATTTTTCAAAAGGAAGGAATATTATTAGCTAATGAAGTTCTTAATGTTGATATTGATAAATTATCAAAGTCAAATAGTATACCAAGAGCAAGTTTAGCTAAAATTAAAAACCAAGCAGAGATTTTAATAAATAAAAAATAATGGCATTGCAGATAGGAATTGTTGGCTTTCCTAATGTTGGAAAATCAACTTTATTTCAATTAATTACTAAAAAGCAAGTAGATATTGCTAATTATCCGTTTTGTACAATTGACCCAAATATTGGAGTTACTTGTGTTCCTGATTCAAGAGTAGATCAATTAGCTAATCTCACAAAATCAGCAAAGAAAATATATGCAACTATTGAATTTGTTGATATAGCTGGACTTGTTGAAGGTGCAAGCAAGGGTGAAGGGCTGGGAAACAAGTTCTTAGCTAATATTAGGGAGACCGACGCAATTATCTATGTTCTTCGTTGTTTTAAAAATGAAAATGTAATTAAAACAAGAGATGATATTGATGTTTTGAAAGATAAAGAAGTGTTAGATATGGAAATGATGTTAAAAGATATTGAAACAATAGAAAAAAGACTATCTTCTCTTGAAAAGGAAATTAGAGCAAACAAAAAAGAAGCAATCAAAGAATCAGAGGTCCTTAATAAGGTTTACGAATTATTAAAAGATGGGAAAATAATTTCTGATATTAGTTTGAGTGATGAAGAGAAAAAAATAATTGATAGTTATCAGTTATTATCTTCAAAGCCAAGATTATATTTATTAAATGGAGAAAAAAAAGATGTTTCCATGGAAGTTATAGATTATTTTAAGGATAAGCCACACATCTTTATGGACATATTAACAGAAGTTGAAAGTGCTGAGTTGTCGGAAGAAGAACAAAAAGAGTTAGGAATAGAATCAAAGTTGAATGAATTGATTAAAGAAGCATATAAGTTGCTTGGGTTAATTAATTTTTTTACAACTGGAGCTGACGAGACAAGAGCGTGGACTATTAAGAATGGGTTTAGCGCTCCACAAGCAGGCGGTGTAATTCATAGTGATTTTAAGGATAAATTTATTAGAGCTGAAGTTATAAACTGGAAAGATTTGATTGATTGTAATGGTTTTACTAAAGCAAGAGAAAAGGGTATGATTAGAACTGAGGGAAAAGAATACATTGTAAAAGACGGTGATGTAATTGAATTTAAAATATGAAATACGATGTTGTTGTAATCGGAGGTGGCCCTGCTGGTATGATGGCGGCGATAAGTGCCTCCTCCTTAGGTGCGAAAACAATATTAATAGAGAAAAATGATAAATTAGGCAATAAACTGCTTTTAACTGGGGGCGGTAGATGTAATTTGACTTGTATTGAAAAAAACAACAAAGATTTTTGTAATAAGTTTGGCAAAAATGGTGATTTTCTTTTATCAGCATTTTCTGTATTTAATTTTCAAAAAACAATTGAATTCTTTGAAGATATTGGACTTAAAAAAGAAGGGAATAAAATATACCCAGAAAGTGATAGTTCAAAAGACGTTTTAAGGTTTTTGCTATCAAAACTAAAAGAAAATAAAGTTAAGATATTGACATCTTCACCAGTATTAAAAATTAAAAGAGATAATAATAAAATTAAATCAGTAANNAAGGTAAAAAATATATTATTTGCACAGGAGGAAAATCATATAGTGCGACTGGCTCAACCGGAGATGCTTTTGTTTGGGATATTGGTCATCACATAACTGAATTAAAGCCAGCGTTAACTCCTATCGAAACAAAAGAAACATGGGCGAAATCTTTACAAGGAATATCACTAAAAGATATTTGTATTACAATAAATAAAAAAAGATATTGTGGCGATTTATTATTTACTCATTTTGGATTGAGTGGACCGGTAATTCTTGATATAAGTAAAGAGATTAAGCCAAAAGATAAAATATTTTTAGATCTTTTTCCATCAAAGAACAAAGAAGAACTTGATAAATATTTTCAAAAGATATTTGAGAAAAAGAAGAATAAATTTGTTTCTACATTTTTATCAGAGTTTTTGCCTGAAAAATTAATTCCATTTATTCTTAATTTTAGTAGTATTCCTAAAACAAGAAAAATAAGTGATCTTACTAAGGAAGAAAGATTAAGATTAATAAAAGTTATTAAAGGAATAGAGTTTAATGTTACTGGATTGTTAGGATTTGATAAGGCAATGATTACTTCGGGAGGAATATTATTAAAAGAAGTTGATTCAAAGACAATGAAATCAAAAATAATTAATAATTTATATTTTGCTGGTGAAGTTTTAGATATAGATGGTCCCTCTGGGGGGTATAATCTTCAAGTTTGTTGGACCACGGGATATGTTGCTGGCATTAATTCAACAAAAGATGATTAAATATATATATTCGTTTTTTTTATTTCTTTTACCATTAGTTCTAATTACTCAAACAAGTTTAGTTAATACTTTTTTTGTTGTCATTTTTGCTTTTTGCCTTTTGCTTTTTAACTTATTTAAGCCACAGAAAATAGTTTATCATAAATTGGTGTTATTATTTTTCTTTTTTGTTTTG
>DDMA01000002.1:21394-21940 GCA_002340425.1 Patescibacteria group bacterium UBA2558
GGCGCAGAATCACTAATTGCTTTTATATCTATTTTTATTATTTTTTCTTATTTTAGAAGAGATTACTTTAAGGAAGTGTTTAAGTTTTTTGTATTGGGTAGTATAGTTTCAATTATTTATTTTTTTATTCAACACTTTATTGGTAATGATATTTTTAATATCACTCAATTATCAATAATAGCCGCTCTTTCTTTATTGTTTTTAATTCCTCAATACAAGGATAAAAAAATTATAGGTGGAGCAATATTATTTTTTGTCTTCTTAGTTTTTGTTGATATTAAAATTGCTTGGTTTATTTTATCAGTCGGGACATTCTTAATTTTTTATAAAGACCTTATTAATTGTAATTTTCAAATTAAAAAAACAATACCACTATTATCAATATTGATTGTTTTTCTAATATGCTTTTTAATTCCAATACCATTGGGAGATAAAAATGAAGAAGGAAGAATCCCTTATGATCAAAGTATTTCTATCGCGAAGCAAAGTTTATTAGAGAGTCCAAAGAATTTCCTTTTAGGTTCAGGGTTATCAACTTATCATTAT
>DDMA01000011.1 GCA_002340425.1 Patescibacteria group bacterium UBA2558
CGGCTCCAATAAGATATCTCTTTTTCGGTGTTCATACTTTAATTTTGCTTAAAAAATCTTCTGAAATCTCTTTTCCCTTTGTTGCATCAATACTTTCTTTAAGAAGTTTTTCTGTAAGAAGAAAAGCATTATCAATTATTTTCTTTTTTGTTGCTTCTGCTTCTCTCTCTTTTATTGCTTCTGCTTCTTTTTGAGCTCTTAATAAAAGTGCTTCTCTTTCTTCTTCTGCTTTTTTTACTAATTCTTCACTTCTCTTTTTTGCTTCTTCTTGAGCTTTTAATAAGATCTCTTTCTTTTTTGCTTCATTTTCTCTTTCCATCTTTTCTTTTAGATCTCTAATCTGCCCCAGCTTTTCTTCTGCTTGCTTTGATTTGTTTACTCCTTCTTCTATTTTTTCTCTTCTTGTTTTTAGTAAGCTCAACAATGGCTTATATACAAAAAACTTAAGAGCGAAAAATAGAACAGCAAAATTAACTATCTGCCCTAATAATATTTTCCAATTTATTTCTAAACCGCTCATTGTATAAAATTATTAAACAAATAATACAATTAACGCTACTACTAATGCATAAATAGCGATAGCTTCTGCGAAAGCGATTGATAAAATCATACTTGTCTGAACTTTTGATGCTGCTTCAGGGTTTCTTCCAATTGCTTCCGAACCCTTTGATCCAATTAGGGCGATAGCTATTGCTGGTGCTATTGATCCTATACCAATGGCAGCTGCTGCTGCGATTTTACTTACTGCTTCTATTTCCATATATTTTTTATTTTATTAACTTGACTTATTGTTATTATTATTCGACCTTTTCTCCAAAAACGGAATTACTATTCTGTATAAATCAACTATTGTTAGCCCTATTCCAATCAAAACCGATATTATCAACGCTATTGGGAATGTTTCTAACTTCTTGTCAATCATTACTCCTAAAAGTATAGTTAACACAAGCGGAAAAGCAAGAACAAAGCCTAGTCCACTGCCCATTCCCAAAACATACCCAATATTATTCTTCTTCTGTGGTAAGGAAGCCATAAAAAACTGTAATTAATGATGAAAATATTAATGCTTGAATAAATCCTACAAATATCTCAAGGCCCAAAAATGGTAATGGAACAATAAATGAAATCATAGAACTAATAACTATTAATAAAATCTCTCCTGCGAAAAGGTTCCCAAACAACCTAATTCCTAATGATAATGTCTTTGTAAATTCTCCCATTGCCTCTAGCATTCCAACAAAAAACATAATCGGATTGTTTAAGACGATAAACTTTTTAAGATATTTTATTCCTCCTAATTTCTTTATTGTTAAAAAATGAATAAATCCCATTGAAAATATTGCTATCGCTAATGTAAAGTGCAAATCTGAACTAGGAGACCTTAAAAAAGGAAAAACTCCCACGCCTGGAAGTATTTCTAATAAATTACTGATTAATATAAAAATAAACAAAGTTGCAACCAAAGGAAAAATCTCTTCTGTTTTTTTTCTGTCTCCGCTCATACTATCAAATAGGCCAAACAATGACTCTAAGATAAATTCAAAAAAGTTTTGTGTTTTTCCAGGTATAATTTCTTTTTTCTTAAATCCAATTAAAAAAAACACAATCAATAAGAGTGCGCAAAGTATAGCTAATATAAATGTATTAGTAAAGTCAATTCCTAAAAAACTAAAAAGTTTTTCCCCGAATAACGGGGGCGTATGTATATCCATAGGACATCCTTATTATACCTATGAACAAGAATCTGTCAAGAAGAATAACAGACTTTTATTTATCATTTTTTAAAAGATTATATATGCTTTTTATTACTTCTCTATCATCCCATGGTATTTTTTTACCATGCTCAACACATATCCATGGCTCACAGCCCTTTCCTGTTATAACAACAACATCTTTCTCTTCTTTAAGTTGAAGAGCTTTCTTAATCGCCTCTCTTCTGTCAAGAATTTTCTCTGCTTTAGGTGATCCTTCAGCAACTTGATTGATTATTTCCATTGGGTCTTCATCGTATGGGTCTTCGTTTGTCACAATAACTATATCTCCATAGGTATCAGCTATTTTACCTAACACTGGTCTTTTCCATTTGTCTCTGCCTCCTCCGCAAGAGCCTAATACACAAATTAATTTTCCTTCTTTTGGTTTCAAAAAACTATAAACTTTCTCTAAAGCATTAGGAGTAAAAGCATAATCAACAAAAACATTATCAACAACTTCTTCCATTCTTCCAGCAATTTGCTCAACCTTAGATAATCCTTCTCTGCAAGTATTAATTGAAACCCCTTGTGACAATCCTATTGCTATTGCCGCTAAGGCATTGTAGATATTAAACTCACATAATAATTTCAATTTGAACTCCTCTTGATTAACCTTAAAAGTTGAGCCATTAGGGAAAAGCTTAATATCTTCTGCTTTCAGGTCACCGCTCTTTATTCCGTAAGTAATAATTTTTTTTGCCCTAAATCCCAAGAAATAATCCTTGTGTTCGTCATCACTATTAATAATATGTATGTTTTTAGAAACATTAAACAGCTCCCCTTTTGCTTTTTTATAATTCTCAAATCCTTTGTGTGCTTCAATATGCTCTGGCGTTAAATTAGTAATAGCAACAACATCAAAATTAATAAAACGATGACGATGTTGCTTTATTCCCTCAGAAGTAACCTCAATAATTGCATAATCACATTTTTCACTAACTGCCTTTTTTAGGAATTTTTGAAGTATAAGTCCTCCCGGCATTGTCATTTTCATTTTATTTTCTTCTTCCATTTCTCCAATCTTAAAAACAATTGATGAAGATGAAGCCACCTTGTATCCTGCTTCTTTAAGTATCTGCGAAGTCATACCTACTACAGTTGATTTACCATTAGTTCCTGTAATTCCAATAACTTTAATCCTTTTGCCAGGGAACCCACAATAAAGAGCACCTATAAAGGACAGGGCAAAGTGATATGCACTAATAACGAAACCAGGAATAAATTTTTTAATGGAAGAATTCATAATAATTTTAATGCTTCTTTTATTCTTTGCTCTGTATCTTTTATTTCATTAGAAACTTTTTTTAGGGCTTCTTGAGCTTGGCTTTTTTTGAATCCTAATGAAATTAATCCACTTAAAGCATCGTTATCTATTTTGTTATTGATTGATTTAACTTTTCCTGTAATTTCTAAAAGTATTTTTTGTAATTTTTTATCTCCAATGCCCTTAATTTCTCCTTTTTCAATTAAGCTCTTTAATTCTTCTAATGAATCAACAAAAGAAAGGTCTAATGCACTTTTAGGTCCCACTCCTGAAATACTTTTTAATGTTTTGAATAATTTTAATTTTTCTATGCTTAAAAAACCATACAATTCAATTTCTTTGTCTTTTAATAACAGCTCTGTAAAAACTTCTGTTTCTTTTCCTTCGACTAATTTTTCAGTATCTCTTTCGTTTAAAAAAACATCAAAACCAATTCCTGACTTTTCAATAGTTATTAATTTATTATCAATATGTCTAATTGTTCCTTTAATATAACTTATCATAAAACTATTATAGCAAAACTTGCAAAAAATTAACAATTAGTATATATACAACATATATGCCTGTTACAAAAACAACAAAAAGAAGGCCTAAACAAAATGAAAGAAAAAGGGCTATAAATAAAAAAAGAACGTTAGAGATGAGGAGACTTATAAAAGAAGCTAATGTTTTAATTGCCGCAAAAGATACAGAGGCAGTTGAGAAAATGATGCCTCAGATATACAAGGCAATTGATAAAGCGGCTAAGAAAGGAGTAATAAAGAAAAATACCGCGGCAAGAAAAAAGTCAAGAATGATGAAAAAAATTAAAAAAACAAATCCAAACTAAAGAATATTTTTTATTTCTTTTAGTTGTTTGACGTTTTTCCAAGCAATATTTCTTAACTCCTCAACTTCACTATCAATGGCTATGCCATTTTTAGTTATCTTAAATGCCCCGATATCATTTTTACCATCACCAACAAAAATAATATCTTCTATTTCTGCATTGTTTTCTTCTGCTACTTTTCTAACTTTTTCTTCCTTAAAGTTTTTATTTTCAAAACACTCGCTTTCAATAGACAACAACTCTCCATTTTCATCAAAAATAAATTTTGTTCCTGCAAAAAAGCCATCTAATTTTAATTTTCGAGTTAATTCTTCTAAGTAAATATCTATTGAGCAAGAAATTAAATATATCTTATATCCTTTCTCTTTTAAATAATTAATTAAATCTTCAGCTCCCTCCTTCAAAACATTAGCATCATCAAAGTGATTGCGAATATATTCTATATTAGCATTACCTGTTGACTTGAAAACTAAAGCAACTTGATCCCAAAAATCCCTTAAAGGTATTTTATTATTGTAATAATCATCAAATATATCTTTTAATTTTTTCTCTATTTCTTCACTAAAATTAAAAATATCCCAAGAGTTTTGGTCTACTAATGTTCCATTAACATCAAAACAAATAATTTTTTTCATACGCCACAAATTAAAATATTTAACGATTCAGCAGGATTTACTTTTCCTGTTTTAATTCCATAGTCCAACTCAACAATTTTATCATAAAGTCTTTTAAGTTCATCTATCGTAAAATTATTATAACTCCCTCTTTCTTTTGCTGAAATAATTTTTCTAATTTGAAAACCAATCATTGCTAATATATATGTCGGTGCATCTCCTTTATCAAGATGCTTTTTAATTGATTGAAGAGCTCCCTTTTTATCTTTCCTTGTAATCGAATCAATTGTTTCAAAAATATTTGCTTCATCTTTATTCCTCACCAGTTTTTTAACATCTTCAAGCGATATATTAGAAGAATAATTAACTAATTTAATAATTTCATTTTCCATTCTAAATAAATCACTACCGACATAATCAATTAGTAAATCTAAGGCATCTTCATTAATTACTCCTTTTATATTTTTAACTTTGTTTCTTGCCCATTTTTTCAATCTTGGTCCATTTAATAATTCAAATTCTTGTTTTTTACAATTAATGTCAGCATCATTTTCATTAACTATTAAAAGAATATTAGGTGATGATTCAAACAACTCTATTTGTGATAAAAAATCCTTACTTATTACAAAATCATAAACAATCACAAGTTTTTTCTCGTTAAACATTGAAACAGAAAGCATCTCTCTTCTTATATCTTCCAGCTGAGCATCTCTTAAGGACCTAAAACCACTCTTATTTTTTTCTCTATGAGCATTGATTAGGTCTTTAACTTTTTCTCTAATCCTATATTTATCTTTTCCGTAAAAAAATATAATCATTTCTTTTTTTGGCAATTAGGGCAATAAAAAGTTCCTCTTCCGCCTAAATTAAATCTTTCTATTTTTGTTTTACAATTAACACATGGTTGACCATCCTTTTGATATACTTTCATTATATTCTGAAATCCACCTTTTTCTCCATAAATTGTTCTAAAGTCAGAAAAACTATCTCCTCTCAAGCGAATTGATTCTTTTAGTATAAACTGCATATTCTTAAATATATTTTCAAAGTCCTTTTCATCTAGCTTCGAAACTTCTTCTTCGGGATGAATTTTTGACAAGAAAAGAATTTCGGAAGCATATATATTGCCTATACCAGCAATAAACTCTTGATTCATTAAAAGTTGTTTAATTTTACCTCTTTTGTTTCTAAAAAGTTCCCTAAATGAATTGTAATCAATTTCTAATGGCTCTGGTCCAATATCTATCTTATCATCTTTTAATATCTCCATTTTAGCAAACTTCCTTTGGTCAGACAAGGCCAATTGCCTACCATCATCAAGGCCTATTACAATATGTAAATAACCATTCATCTTATCTTCACTTAATGGTCCCGGCTTAGCAACCCATTGATTGTTGATAAATTCCCATTTTGATAATAATAAATGCCCCGATATTTTTTGGTGAATTAATAAAATAATACCTTTATCTAAGTAAATTAAAATATTTTTACCTCTTCTTTTAATATCAACTATTTTTTTGTTAGTAATTTTTTTAGTAAAATCATTAACACTCGGTCTCTTGATCATATTTTCCGTGTCCGTCCAAAGATTAACAAAACAACGCCCTATTATTTCTTTTTTAAGGTCGTTTACAATTGTTTCTACTTCAGGAAGTTCAGGCATTTATCCTAATACAGTTTTAATTTTGTTAGCTACTTCTTGAGGCGTAAAGTGTGCCTTTATCATAAAGTCAGCGGCACCAAGTTCTTGACCACGCTCAATATCTTCCTTTTGTCCCAAGTTAGAAAGTATAATCACAGGAATGTCAGCAATTTCAGGGTCTTGTTTTGCTTTTTCTAAAACCTCAAACCCATTTATCCCTGGTAATATCAAGTCCAAAAGAACAACATCTGGTTTTACTTCTTTAATCATTGATAGTCCGCTTTCACCATCAACAGCAAAAGCAACATCGTAATCCATCGTTAAAAGTTTTTTAACCATTAATTCTCTTAAAAACTTATCATCTTCTATTAGTAATATTTTTTTCATCATAATATTTTTTTATTTATTATTAATTGGAATTGTAAAATAAAAAGTAGTTCCTTTATTTTCTTCTGATTCAAACCATATCTGCCCTTTGTGCGCCCGAACAATGTTTTTTATAGTATAAAGTCCTAATCCAGTTCCATCGGTTTCCATTCTTGTTACATTTTCTGCTCTAAAGAATTTTGTAAAGATTCTATCTTGTTGGCTTTTGGGTATTCCTACTCCTGAATCTTCTATCTTAAATATAACATTTTTTTCATCGTTATCCAAGGTAATTTTAATTTTCCCACCTGGCTCAGTATATTTTACCGCATTTTCTAAAAGATTTTGAATAACTACTCCTATTTTCTCTTTGTCAATTCTAACTTTGGGTGTTTCTTTTTTATTTATCTCCAAAACTACATTTTTGTTTCTTATCATTTCTTGAGAATTCTCAACAACGCTATCCAAAACATCTTCCATTTGTGCATCCTCTTGATTATACAATAATCTCCCTTCTTCAATTCTACTAACATCTAACAAGTCATTGATTAATCTAATCATTCTTTCATTACTAATATATGTTTGCTCTAATAGCTCTCTTTGCTCTTCGCTAATTTCCCCAACATCTCCATCTAAGATCATTCTAATTGTCCATTTAATCGCTGATAAGGGAGTTCTTAATTGATGGGCGGCAACAGAAACAAACTCCGTTTTCATCTTCTCAATCAATTTTTCTTTAGTTACATCGTGAATAATAATTAAGAACCCTTTTTCTTCTATTTCATCTTTTAACAAAACAGATGTTATTTCTAAATGGAGACTATCAAGAGTTGCTACTTCTTCCCGATAAATATTTCTAATTCTGTCTTTGTCTATTAATATTTTTTTTATTTCTGGAATATTTTCAATATCAAGTAAATCAACAAAACATTTACCAATCGCTTCTTTTTTGCCTATATTAAACAATTCTGTCGCTGGGGAATTAATAATCTCTATTTGTTTCTTTTTGTTTAGTAAAATAACTCCATCTGTAAGATTTTCAATAATCGCCATCGTTTTGTTTCTCTCATCAACAGCACTTCGCCTCAATTCATCTGTGTCCTCCAAAACATTTAACAAGGCGGCTCTTACTTTTCGTAAATCTTCAGATTTTGTTAATAATTCTTCCATAGCTTTATTTTACCACAATCTTAAATTTTCTCCAGACCTATCTGGTGCTATGTTTTTAATTAAACTATTAAAATTAAACTTCTTTAACATTTCTAAAACTTTTTTATTATCATAACCTCCCCACTCACAATCATTAAGATTAATATTAATCGGAACATCTTTTTTAATTTCAGATAATTCTCTACTCAAATATGCTTCTTTTTTTTGTTCAATTAATTTTTCTCTTAATTTAGCTGGTAGGTCATCTTCCTGCTTTTCAATTTTATTATATAAATTATCTATACTTCCAAATTCTTTAATTAAGCGAAGTCCCGTTTTTTCTCCAATTCCTTTTACTCCCGGTATATTATCTGATGCATCTCCTCTTAGTCCTCTGTAGTCAATAAGCTGACTTGGAGTTAGTCCATTATATTTTTCTTTAACCATTGATTCATCATAAAGCAAAGCATTTTTAACTCCTTGATTAAGGTAATAAACTTTGGTATTTTCATTAATTAACTGTAAATTATCTTTATCTCCGGAAACAATAATGTTATTTTTATCTTTAATATTAAAAGTAAGTGTTCCTATCAAGTCATCTCCTTCGTAGCCCTCTTTTTCAAAAATGGGAACATTAAAAGTTCTTAAAACTTCTTTAACTATTGGTATTTGAATATATAGCTCATCAGGAGCCTTTTTTCTTTGTGCTTTGTATTCTTCAAACATTTTCTTTCTAAATGTTGGCTTAGGAACATCAAAACAAGCAACAAAATATTTTGGCTCTAAGTCCTTTAAGAGCTTAAATAAAACAAGCAAAAAACCATAGACCGCATTAACAACTTGATTATCTTTTGATTTCAATGGTGGCAAGGCATGAAAAGCCCTATGGATTATTGAGTTGGCATCAATTATGACAAAGTTTTCTTTATTTTCCATAATCAACTATTATTTTTCTTTTATCCTCATCTATAATTTCAATTTTTACTTTAACTGCATTTTTAGGAATAACTTCATTAATTGGCCATTCTATACAAACTATATTATTTTCATCAAAAATAATTTCTTTAGCAAACATTGCTTCTTTATCATCTTCAATTCTATAAAAATCAAAATGGCAAAAGTTCCTATTATCTTTAAGTTGATATTTATTCATTAAAACAAATGTTGGGCTAGTAATATTAAAAACACCTATCTCTTCGGCAAATCCTTGAATAAGAGAAGTTTTTCCAGCTCCAAGCTCTCCACTAAAAACAAACACTCGATGGCCACTTCTTGCTAATTGTCTGCCAATTTCCTTGGTCTCCTCTATATTTTTTGATAAATACTCCATATTTGTTCTAATAATATCACATACAACACATCAAGTAAATTGACTTTTGCTTGCGAATATAATAATAAATTAGTGATGCAATATGGACATTAAAGAAGCTATAAACGGAATAGAAAATATCGGTATTTTAACTAAAAAAAATGCAAATATTGATGCCATCGGAGCTTCTTTGGCTCTTTTTTTTGCTCTAAGAAGTATGGGCAAAAAGACATATTTCCCCTCTAATAACTTGCCTGATGAAATTATAAAATTTACTAACAAGAAAAACGGCAAACAATTTCAAGTAACCTTTAGCGAAGAAATTTCGGAAGTTTATTATGAAAAAAAAGATAAAGGGCTTGTTTTATACCTAACACCAAAAGATAAAAATATAAATGATAATAATTTTTCCTGTAGAATAATTTCTAATGAAGATTTTTTCTCTTCTAATTATAACCTTCTCTTTACGATAGGAATTGACGACTTTAAGGAGGTTGAAGAACTTTGTGGTGCCGATCAATTATTTAATTGCACTATTATTAATATTGATGACAATCTAAATAATCAAAATTACGGCGAGATTAATATTATAAAAGATAATCAACCCCTTTCTCAAACAATTGCTTGTCTATTAAAAGAAATTAATGAATATACAAATAAAGAAGTAAATAGTTTTCTTCTCTATGGGTTGTCCTTTTCCAATAAAAAAACCGATAATGAAAAAAAGATTTCTACAATGAGATGGCTTTTGAAAAACGGCGGAAATCTTTCTCTTTTGCCAGGCGAATCACAAAAAAATAAATTGTTAGAAATAATTTTAAATAATCTTAGTTGTACAAATAATACATATATATCTACTGTTTTAGAAAGTGATTTTGAAAAAAGCAAAACAACATCAAAAGATCTTAGCTTTGTTGCAGAAAAACTAAAGAATTTCTTGAATATTCCTTCTTTCTTTATTTTATGGGAAAGCAAAACCTCGCCATTATCTGTAAAAGGATTGTTTTATACTAATAAAAAGTATATAGTTAACAAAATGAACAATAAATTTAGGGGAGTATATAAAGAAAAAGGTGGTATATTTTTAACCGATGAAGAAAGAGTAAATATCGCTAAAGAAAAAATATTATCTTACTTAAATTATGGAAACAATTAAAAACAAAATTGAAATTGAAAAAGACCTACAAGAAGCAATAGAACAAAATGTTTTTGGTGTTCCAGGATTTAAAAAACAAATTGAAGATTCAATGGGGTTAGATATTTCTGTTTTATTAAAAACAATATTGTCGGGTTCTATACTCTTAAATGCTTCTGACTTACACCTTGAAGCGCTGCCAGATGGATCAAAACTCCGATGTAGAATTGATGGAATTCTCCAAGAAGTATTATCTTTTGATAAATTAAAACATCAAAGAATTGTCTCAAGAATTAAGCTTTTGAGCTCCTTAAAATTGAATGTTTCTGACAAGCCACAAGACGGCAGATTCTCTATTATTTTTCACACTGGAAATGAAATTGAAATTAGGGTCTCAACTCTGCCAACAGAATATGGAGAAACTATTGTTATGAGGATTTTGAACCCTAACAATTTAATTGATTTAGAACAACTTGGACTGAGAAAGGATATTTATCAAATTTTTGAATCACAAGCTAAAAAGCCAAATGGAATGATTGTTGTAACTGGTCCAACTGGATCTGGTAAAACAACCACTCTTTATGCTTTTCTTAAAAAAATAAGAAGTCCTGAAATTAAAGTAATCACCATTGAAGACCCTATTGAGTATCACTTAGATGGGATATCTCAAACACAAGTAAACCCTAAAAAAGGATATAATTTTGCTAATGGGCTAAAATCAATTGTTAGGCAAGACCCAGATGCAATCCTAGTTGGTGAAATCAGAGACTTAGAAACGGCCTCAATATCCCTACAAGCCGCACTAACTGGACACTTAGTATTAAGCACTCTTCATGCTAACGATGCCGCTGGAACAATTGCAAGATTCCAAGCGTTGGGAGAATCACCAACAAACATTGCTCCCGCTATTAATATTGCTATTGCTCAACGATTAGTAAGAAAGGTTTGTCCTAAATGCACAGAGATGAAAAAAATTTCTCCTAAATTATTAAAAGAGATTCAAGATGGATTAGCTGGTATTGGAAGTAATGTTGATTGCCCAGAAATAAATGAAAATATAGAGGTGGCAGAAATAAAAGGTTGTGAATATTGTAATTTTACAGGATATAAAGGAAGGGTTGGTATATTTGAAGCAATGCTAATTGACGACGAGATAGAGGATTTTATCTTAACTTCCCCATCAACATCAGCCCTACAAAAAAAGGCCATTAAAAAAGGAATGACTACAATGAAACAAGATGGATTGATTAAAATATTAAAAGGAGTCACGACCATTGATGAAGTTAAAAGAGTTGCCGGGTAAACAAAAAATCCCCTTGCGGGGATGTGATAAATAATTCCTGAAATGGGGGTTCTCGTTAGCGGTAGGGCTAAGCCAAGAAATTTTTCGAGGTATAACCCAGTCGGAACCAAGTTAACCATTAACTAAAAAAACTCCCCTTCCCCCCATTTCAAGAATCATTTACCTTGTAGCGATAATATAACATAGCACAAAATGTCTGTCAAGAGCTTTTCTCCACAATTAAATAACTCTGAAGAAATCTTAGAAAATACCCTTCGTCCTCAAAAGTGGTCGAATTATATTGGACAAGAAAGAATTAAAAATAATTTGAAGATTATTATCGGCGCCGCAAAGAAAAGGAATGATCCTCCTGACCATTTACTCTTCTATGGTCCTGCTGGATTAGGAAAAACTACTCTTGCTTATTTAATAGCAAAAGAAGCAGGAGGAAATATTAGAACGATAACGGCACCAATTATTGAAAAACCAGGTGATTTAGTAGCACTATTAACGAGTTTGAACGAAGGCGACTTTCTTTTTATTGATGAATGTCACCGATTAAACAAACAAGTTGAAGAATATCTTTATTCAGCAATGGAGGACTTCAAATTAAGTTTAATTTTGGGTAAAGGACCAATGGCAAAAACATTAGATTTAACTTTGCCTCGTTTTACTTTAATAGGAGCAACTACTAAATTAGATATGCTTTCATCACCTTTAAGAGGTAGATTTGGTGCCATCTTCCAATTAAGTTTTTATAGTCCCGAAGAAATTGAGGAGATTATAAAAAGATCGGCTAAAATATTAAACATTAAAATTAACGATGATGCGGCAAAAGAGATGTCAAAACGCTCTCGCTTTACTCCGAGAATTGCTAATAAATTATTAAAAAGAGTCCGTGACTTTGCTCAAATGGATAATAAGGACACGATTACTAAAAAAATTGTAATTGATAGTTTGTCATTTTTAGAAGTTGACGAATTAGGACTAGAACCAGGAGATATAAAAATAATAGAAACAATTATTCATAAGTTTGCGGGTGGTCCAGTTGGACTTCAGGCATTATCTTCAGCAACTTCTGAAGAAAAAAATACTATTCTTGATGTTTACGAGCCCTACCTTATTCAATTAGGACTAATAAAAAGAACTTCTAAAGGAAGAGTTGCAACCAAGGCGGCTTACGAACATCTACATATTCCTTTTGACTAAGTCCATTTTTTTCGGTATTATCTAATTATATGAGTGGACACAGTCATTTTCATAATATTAAATTAAAAAAGGGAGCTGAAGATGCTAAAAAAAGCAAGCTCTTTTCTAAGTTATCTAAAGAAATATCAATAACTGCTAGAGAAGGTGGTCCTGATATTGCTTTTAATCCAAAATTAAGAAGTATTGTTGATAAGGCAAGAGGATTAAATATGCCTAATGATAGCATTGAAAAAGCAATCAAAAGGGGCTCAGGAGAAATAGAAGGAGCAACGCTTGAAGAGTTTTTAATAGAAGCATACGGCCCAGATAATATGGCTGTTTTAATTGAAGGGATTACGGACAACAAAAACAGAAGTATTAATGAAATTAAACTTCTTATCTCTCAAAAGGGAGGCAAAATAGTCAACGAAGGAGCGATAAAGTGGATGTTTGAAAGACGAGGAGTTATTGGAATTACTGACATTCAATCAAAAGAAGAAGCGGAATTGTTAGCAATAGAAGCAGGAGCAGAAGATATATTATGGGAAGAGGATAATTTAATTATTTATACTAAACCAGAAGAAATGGAAAATGTTAAAAATAATTTAACGTCACTTAAAATTGATTTTGCTAATTTGGAATGGGTAGCTAAAGAAAAAATATCAGCCGATGAAGAAAGGTGCGCATCTTTTATTGAAGCAATAGAGGACCACGACGATGTTTCAAATGTATATACTAATATATTATGATTATACTAGGAATAGATCCGGGAACGGCAACCACTGGATTTGGAATAATTGATTATGACAAAAACTCTTTCTCTTGTCTTGATTATGGAGTAATTGAAACTCTTTCAAATGAATGTCCAGGTGAACGACTAAAACAAATTAATTTTGATTTAAATTATATTATTAAAAAACACAAGCCCTCACTTATTGCTATTGAGAGTTTATTTTTTTTCAAAAACCTTAAAACTGCTATACCTGTAAGCCAAGCTAAGGGTGTTATTCTTTTTACTATCTCAAAAAACAATATTCCCTTTGTTGAATATACGCCGATGCAAGCGAAAATTGCTGTAACCGGCTATGGCAAAGCACAAAAAAAACAAGTCCAAGAAATGGTAAAACAAATACTTAATTTAGAAGAAACACCTAAGCCAGACGATGCTGCAGATGCACTCGCCATAGCAATATGTTGTGCTAATAACTTAAAGTTTAGGAAATAGTAAATCCCATTTTTAATAGTTTTAAAAAATTATGGGATTACGATTCCATAATTATATTATTTTTCTAAAATTTCTTTTTCCTACCTGAACAATCATTCCTTTTTCTACTTCAATAGTTTCTGTTTTAATAACTTCTATGTTACTGTTATTAATTATTTTTACTCCTCCCTGGTCAATCAATCTTTTAGCTTCACTTTTTGATTTTGCTAAAGATAGTTTTACTAACAACTCTTGTGTATTGTATCCCCCTTTTTCTATCTTAACTTCTTCTATTTCTGTAGGAAGTTTTTTGTCTTCAAAAACCTGCTCAAACTCTTCTTGAGCTTTTTGTGCCTCTTTTGAATTATGAAAAATAGTAACAATTTCTTTTGCTAATGATTTTTTAATTTCTTTTGGGTTAACTTCTTTGTTTTTTAATGATTTTTTAATTTCTTCTATTTGTATCATCGGTATTCTTGTGCATGATTCAAAATAATCAATAATTAAATCATCATTTAAAGTCATCAACTTGCCAAACATATCTATTGGATCATCTAATATATTAATCACATTGCCCCATGAAGTAGACATCTTTCTTCCATCTAATCCATATATCATTTTAAGAGTCATCACATCTTGTGGCTCTTGATTAAATACTCTTTGTAAGATTCTGCCTGCCTTGAGATTAAATAATTGATCAAAGCCACCAATTTCAACATCGGACTTGATAACTACAGAATCATATCCTTGCAACAATGGATACATTAGCTCGTGAAGACCAATTGGTTTTCCCTCGTCCCATCGCTCTTTGAAATTTCTTCTTTGAATCATTTGCTGGGCAGTAAAATTCATTGATAATTGAATCAGTTCTTCTGATTTTAATTTCCCAAGCCAATCCTTATTATATTTTACTTGCACTTTTTTAATGTCTAAGATTTTTCCTATCTGATTTAAGTAATCCTTTAAGTTTTCTTTTATCTCTTTTTCGGTCAAAGCCCTCCTCATAGCATCTTTATCTGACGCATCTCCAATCAAAGCAGTAAAGTTCCCAATAATTAAAATAATATTATGTCCTAAGTCCTGAAAGTCCCTTAATTTCATTAATATAGTTGCTCTTCCTAAGTGAATTTTAGGCCCAGTTGGGTCTATACCTAATTTAATATTTAATTGTTTCCCTGAAAGCAATCTTTTCTTAAGAGATTCTTTTTCAATAATATCTTCTGTCCCTCTTGTTAGAATGTCTTCTATTTTGTTTTCATCAGTAATAATTTTCATATTTATATTATTGATTAAATGTTTTCAAAAGTCAAAAAAGGTGATAGGATGTGCCTATGAAGAAAGGTTTAACTAATTTTTTAAAGATAATATTTATATTATTTTTACTAATTGGAATTGGAGGAATTTCCCTGTTTTTTTATTTCACTAAAGACCTTCCTCGTCCAGAAGTTTTTACTGAGGCCCAATTGAACTTATCTACTAAGATATATGATAGGACTGGCGAAGTTGTTTTATCTAATATATATGGAGAGGAAAGAAGAACGTATGTTCCTTTGTCTGATATATCAATCCATATGCAAAACGCCGTAATTGCTACTGAGGACGCCAACTTCTATAATCACATTGGAATTGACTTTGGGGGAATTGCTAGAGCTATAAAATTAGGTCTATCTACTCAAAGCTTAAATGTTCCCGGAGGGTCAACAATTACCCAACAATTAATTAGAAGCACTTTTTTAATTCCTGAAAAAAGCATTGAAAGAAAAGTTAAAGAAATTGTTTTATCTCTTGAGTTAGATAGAAAATATTCCAAAGATCAGATATTAGAATGGTATCTAAACCAAGTTCCCTTTGGTGTAAATATATATGGAGTTGAAGAGGCCGCTCAAACATATTTTCAAAAACATGCTAAGGACTTAACAATAGAAGAATCCGCTCTTTTAGCCGCAACCGTTCAGGCCCCCAGCTTCTACTCTCCTTATGGTAAAAATATTGAAGCGTTGATGGATAGAAAAAACTATGTCTTAGATAGAATGGCTCTTGTCGGATATATCTCTGAAGAGCAAAGAGATGAAGCAAAAGAAGTTGAATTATCTTTTTCTGATAGACCTAAAACACTTGCTTTCCATTTTGTAGAATATGTAAAACAGCAAATTGAATCAATGTATGGTCCAACATTTTTAGAAACAAAGGGGCTAAGAATATATACCACTCTTGATTGGGAGCTACAAAAAGCATCAGAAGAAATCATTAAAGAAGGAGTTGCAAGTAACATCAATCGCTTTGGCGCTTATAACTCAGCAGCTGTTTCAATTGACCACAAGACGGGCCAAATTCTTTCAATGGTTGGCTCAGCTGATCCATGGGGAGAACCATTGCCAAAAGGGTGCGATCCTGCTACTAATTGTAAGTTTGTTCCTTCTTTTAATGTTGCTACTCAAGGGCGTAGACAACCGGGTTCATCTTTCAAGCCCTTTGTCTATGCCGAGGCCTTTAGAAAAGGATTTTCTGATCAAACAATTGTTATAGATGAATTAACTAATTTTGGAATGTGGGGAGGGGAATATTATATCCCTAGAAACTATGATGGCCTTTTTAGGGGGCCAGTTACTCTAAGAAACGCTCTTGCTCAATCATTGAATGTTCCTGCAGTTAAAGTTCTTAATAGTCTGGCTGGACTAAATGACAGTATCAGTTTAGCTAAAAAAATGGGTATTACAACTCTAGATAAACCACCTTCTTATTACGGACTATCTCTTGTTTTGGGAGGTGGTGAAGTTTACTTGATTGATATGGTCAGTGCCTATGGAGTTTTTGCCAACGGAGGATACAGGATTGAACCATCGGCTATTCTTAAAATTGAAGATGCTAATGGGAATATAATTTACGAAAACAAAAACACTCCTCGAAAGGTTTTAGAAACAAGTGTTTGTGAATTGATTACGGATATTTTATCAGACAATGATGCAAGGGCTCCAATTTTTGGATATTATTCAAATTTAAGATTTGATGATTATAAAGTTTTTGTAAAAACTGGTACCACTCAATTAAATGTTGATGGATGGACTGTTGGTTGTACTGAAGACACTTGTGTTGGTGTATGGTCAGGAAATAATGACAACACCCCTATGTATGGAGGTGTTGGAGAATCAGCATCTGGACCTCAATGGAGAAAAATCATTGAGAAAAGTGTTGAGATTAGAAATTAAGATAAAAACCCAAAAACATTGTCTTCGTTGGTTAATTAGTATAAATTGATTATACTTGAAGTATATCAATTAAGATATTTTTCAAGATCTCATTAAAATCCTATATCCTAATAGGCATTACTACATATAGGTAGCTTGCATCGCCCACTGGCTTAATTAGCGCTGGTCTATCATTGCCTTGCATTTCAAAAGATATTTCTGATGATTTAATATTTGTTAAAGCATCTAATATGAAGCGGTAATTAAATGATACTTTTACTTCGTCTCCTTCAGTAATCGCCGACATACTTAATTCACTTTCTCCTATTTCATCGTCCTGACTTTTTATTTCTATATTATTCTCTCCAACTTTTATTAACACTTCGTTTGTTTTTCCCCCAAAGAGTCCGGCCATTTTAATTTGTTTTACAAATTCATCTTTATTTAAGATGATTTTTGTTTTTGATGTTTTAGGAATAATCTCCTCATATGATGGATATTCACCATCAATTTGTCTTGAAACAAGGTTAATTTCCGGATGAGTTGAGTTAGGTAAAAATGTTTCAAACATTACTTGTGATTCTGAAAAATATATTCTTATTTTCTCTCCCTCTTCTTCTGGCAAAATATTAATCAATTCTCTAGTTGTTTTTTGAGGTAGGATAAAATTGATTTCTTTTTCAAATAAATTCTTAAAGTCATCTTTTATTGTTTTTTCAGTAAGACGAAAACTATCCGTTGCTACCAATTTAATACTTCCCTTATTAAAGGAAAAATACACTCCTGATATTTCTGGTTTTACTTGAGAAGTGCTCACCATATCAACAACGCTTATTAGCCCATCTTTTAGTTTTTTTCCATCCATTTCTATATAGATATCCTTAAGAAACTTAGGAATAATTGGAAACTCTTCAGAAGAAAAGCCCTTAATTTGTGTTTTTATATTTTTCCCCTCAATCAAAAGAGCATTCCCTTTAGTTTTTATATCTATCTTTTCTTCAGGCAAAACTCCCACTAATTGACTGATAAACTTAGCAGGAACAGCAATACTTCCTTCTTTTTCGGTCTTACAATGTCCCCACCATTCAATTCCAACTTCCAAATCAGTTGATGATATTTTCAAAAAATTAGGAAGTGCCTCAATTAATAAATTATTAAGAATTGGAAGTGTTAAGTTTTTTCCAGTAATTTTTTCTGTAAAACTTAATCCTTTTTTTAATTCTTTAGCAAGTATTGTGAAGTTCAT